>CAZCPK010000048.1:0-13982 GCA_964500755.1 uncultured Anaerolineales bacterium | reverse complement strand
CGGACGCGGCAGCCTCAACACCCTCGCCAAGAGCGTGCGGCAGATCACGCGCATCGGCCAGACCCACAAGAAGGTCAAGGACTACCTCAAGACGCTCAAAGCGGGCGAACTCGACCAGGGCCCGCTCAACTTCACGCCGCTGGCTGAGCTGCACCGGGGTTTCTTCTTCTACGCCGACCTCTTCGGCTTCGGCTCGGAGGAGCGCTTCTTCCCCGGCGTGCTGATGGCGGGCGAGTTCGGCGGCGTCGAGTTCTACCTGATGTGGGACACAGGCCAGGTCATCTCCCTGCACCACGACGCCAGCTTCTCCGAGGTCGCCTCCGACGTGTGGAACGCCGTCGGGGTAAACGAGCGCGCCTTCGCACAGCAGTTCCCGGAGGTGGGCAGCGCGTTGGACATCGCCCAGCTCGTGCGCTTCCAGCAGGCTTTCGCCGCTGTCGAAAACACCGGCGCGCTTTTGAAGCTCGATCCCCGCGACTATCTCACCCGTACGGCAGCCGCCTTCGGCTGGAGCCTCAAGGAGCTGCGCCAACGGCTGGAGACGGACGGCCTGGCGCTGGAATTCCTCGGCCTCCACGATGAAGAATTGGCCGTGCTGGATGAGATGCTATAACCCTGGAGGTAATTCTGATGGACACCCCTGAACCCGCTTATCTGCTGATCCGCGAGACGGACTACACCTATGACGATTACGAGGAGCTGGTCTCCGCAGACACAACCTACGTCTACGATGCGGCGGGCCGGCTCATCGAGAAAATCGTCACCGAATACGATCTCGATGAACGCACCGAGGAGGAGACGCCTCTCTCGGTGTTCCGCAAGGAGTGTTATGAGCGCGATGCCGCCGGGAATGCCGTCAAGCGCCTGGTATACGACGAGACCGGCGCGCTGGTGAAGACCGTCACCGCCGATTACGACCCGCGCGGCCACAAAACCCGCGAGTGCTATTTCAAACCGGATGGGAGCTTGATTGACTGCTTCGTGTACGAATACGACGCCGCCGGGCGCCGCGTGCGCCGGGAATGGCGCACAGCGAGCGGCGAGCTACGCGATTACCGCGCTTGGGCTTACGATGCCGCCGGGCGCGTGCTTCAGGAGACGCAGGGTGGCGCGGATGGTGCCGCGCGGGAAACCATCCGCTACGAGTACGACGCCGCCGGGCGGCAGATCAAGCGGCTGACTTACAACCGCGATGGCGCGCTGGCTCAGGAGTTGCAGTCTACTTACGCCGCTCATGCTCACCCCATCGAGCAGACAAAGCGCGTCCGGCTGCACACCGGCGAATGGGACACGCGCCAGGCCGTGTACGAGCATGATGCCCACGGGCGCACAATCGCTGTCACCTGGCGCACCGATACCGGGCTGCTGCTGACCCGCGACATGTACGAGTATGACGCGCACGGTAACAAGGTGAAGGCGGTAGAGTACATAGATGAGGACGACGCCTTCCCCAACTTCACGGTTTACGAATACCGGTTGCTGAACGAGGCTGCTACGCCAGATATCGCATGGATGCAGCGCAACTTCCCGCCGGACGTAGCCGTGCCGGAGGCCCTGGCGCAACTGTGCGCTTACTCGGTACAGGCGGAAGGCGAGCTGAGTTGCGATTTCGTGCTGACTGATTCGGGGCGGAAGTACGTGTTAGCCTGGTTCGATAACGTAGCCGAAGCTGCTGATCAATTTGTGATTTTTGGCCACGACGGGGCGCACTCTTTATACGGCTACTGGCGCTATGCTGGGCAGGCGTTGGACGAGTCGCCCATCGTCTATCTGGATGGCGAAGGCTGTGATTGCACGGTGCTGGCGAATACCCTGCTGGAGTTCTTCACGTTGCTCGCGCTGGGGGAATCCTTGCTCGGTGCGCTGGAGGGCTGGGGGGCATGGGACGAGGAGTGTGACGGCCTGGAAGAGTTTCGCGCCTGGCTGAAGCACACCTTCGACATAGACCCGCCCTCGCCCGAGGCAGCGCGGGCCATCGTCGCGCGCGCCAAAGCCGCGCACCCCGATCTGGATGCCTGGGTTACAGCCTGGGCGGAACAACACTATGAAAACCCTACACATCCTTGAAGTCGAACTCTACGGCGATAACGGCATCCTGCCGGGGGCGGCGGAGTTTGCCGCCGCGTATGAGGCCTACCGGCGCGGGCCGACCCTCACCACCTTTGTCTTTCCCGACGGGGACCTGCTCGAAAGCGCGTTGGCCGATCTCGCCGCGCGCGCGTTGGCCTTCCAGCACATCTACACCTTCAAATTCCGCCAGGCGGAGCTCCTCGATTACCCCGGCTTTAGCTTCGGTCTACCCTGTCTCTATGACGTGCTGCTGGGCGAGCGGGTCAACCTCAAAGCGCTCAAGAAGCGGGAGATGGCCCTGGACTACGCCAGCGGGCGGCTGGTCTTTGCCGCGCGCATCCGCGACGCCATTGCGCCCTTCATCGCCGGCGCACACTGGCGCGAACTGGAATCCGCCGCCGGTCAGTGGTTCTCCCTGGAGGTGCAGGCGACTTTGCGCGATCCGCTGCTGATCCTCCGCCCCTTCGAGGCACGGAGAACGCCCGGCGTCCGGGTACCTACCGGCTGGTCTACGACGGGCGCGCCCTTATCAGCGAGCGGGACATCGAGGTGTTGCGCCGCTGCGGGCTCTGCTACAGCGACCGGATGACGATCAATGGCGTCACGCTGCCGCGCCATCCCCTGCCCCTGCTCGCCTCCGGTCGCTTGCTGCACGCGCTGCACCCGTTCCTCAAGGGCCGCGCCAAGACCGAGTTCTCGGCCCTGCTGACGCCCTCGCATCCGCTGGCGCAGGCGGCGGATAGCACGAGCCGCCATTGAAATTGATATCAGGAGGCGCATCCCATGTCTGAAAATCCCGCCACATATTTGATCGCACACGGCTTGCAGTCGTTCGTCGATCCGTACACGCACGGTTTGTTCCTGCGCTGCGCCAAGGCCGGCGACCTGGACGCCGTGCGCGCTTACCTCGCCCTGGGCATGCCCATCGACGTGCGCGACCCGAACAGCCAGAGCACCGCCCTCATCCGTGCCACCGAGGGCAACCACCCCGACCTGATCCGCTTTCTGGTCTCGGCCGGCGCCGACCTGGAAGCCCACGACAAGGACGACGACACCGCGCTGATCACGGCCGTCAACTGGGGCCACCTCGATGCGCTACGCGCGTTGATCGAGTTGGGCGCCGAGCTCGATGCCGTTTCGCGCAAGAACGGTACGCCGCTGGTGGCGGCCATCGAGAACAAGCGGTTCAAACTGGCGCAGATGCTGCTGCAAGCCGGCGCCGATCCCGACAAGTCCTACGGCGAAGGCGCGTACACGGCGCTCTTTAACGCCGTGGCAGACGACAAGGCCGAATTTGTCTCGGCGCTCATCGCCGCTGGGGCCAACATTGATACTCGCCACGGCCCACACCACCGCCCGCTGCTGGTGCTGGCCGCGACCAAAGGCCACGCCAACCTCATTCCAATGCTCATCGAGGCCGGCGCCGACCTGGAAGCCGCCGACGACCTGGGTTGGACGGCCTGGCGCGCGGTGACCTACCTCGGCCACGATGACATCGCTGCCTCCCTCGTCGCCGCCGGGGCTACGACGCCCGCCACACCTGAACACGCCCTGCTCCACGCCGCACAATCCGGCGACGTGGAGGCCCTACAAGCCGCTCTCGCTGCCGGCGCCGACCTCGCCGCCTGCGATCCCGACGGCGATTCGGCGCTGGCGCTGGCCTGTTACAAAGGTCAGACGCAAGCGGTGCAGTTTCTCCTCGAACGGGGCGCCGCTGCGTTGCCCATCGGCGGCCCCTATTCCCCGCTTTCCTATGCGGTAATGGCGGAGAGTCCACCCTGCGTCACTCTGCTTCTGCAAGCGGGCGCCGATCCCTCACCTGAAGAGCGTTGGCCGCCGCTGATCAAGGCCGCGCAGAAGGAGCTTGTCCCCATCGGACGCATGCTGCTCACCGCGGGAGCCGACGTCAACGCGCTGGACGCCTACGGTCAGACGGCGCTGCACTGGGCCGCCTACCGGGGCAATCTGGACTTTATCGATCTGCTGCTCGAAACCGGCATCCGTCTCAACATCCGCGGCGACGACGGGCGCACCGCGCTGTATGTCGCCGTTGAAAATCGCCGGATAGCAGTGATCGAGCGGTTGATTGCCGCCGGCGCCGCCCTCGACATCGCCAACAACACCGGCGATACGGCCCTGCACAAAGCCTGCATGAACGGCGATACTGAACTGGCTCTGTTGCTGCTGCGCGCCGGGGCCGATCCCGCGCGGCGCAACAGCGTGGGCAGCCAACCGCTCACGCAAGCGCGGCTGATGGACAAAGAGGAGTGCGTGGCAGCGGTGGTGGATTTCCTCACCACGCAGGCCTACGCGGCTACGCTGGAAGAACTGGGCCTGCGCGAGGACGACGTGCTGCCGGAAACCCTCTACGAACGGCTGGCCGCCCGCCAATCCGAGGCCGCGTTGGTGGAATGGGTGCATCTGGGGCGCACCGACGTCGTCGCCGGACTGCTGCGTGCCGGGTGCTCGCCCGACGTCTGCGATGGCTACTACAAATCCTTGTTGAGCCTCGCCTCGGAGGCGCGCCACGTCGAGCTGGTGACGCTGCTGCTGGAAGCCGACGCCGACGTCGAAACGCGCTCCAACACCGGCAGCACGGCTCTGCACTGGGCCGCTTCTGCCGGGTTTGTGCCGGTCATCCAGGCGCTGGTGGAAGCCGGCGCCGACCCCAACCAGGGCGACAACTGGCGGCACACGCCCGTGCACTATGCCGCCAGCAAAGGCCGGGTTGGCGCGCTGATCGCGCTCCAGCAGGCCGGGGGATTGATCGACCCCGACCCAGCCGGCGAGTCGCCCCTGATGCGCGCCGCGCGTTTCGACCAGACCCACGCGCTCTGCTTGCTGGTCGAATTCGGCGCGGCCCTCGACACGCGCAACAACGATCTGGACACCCCCCTCTCGCTGGCGGTCCAAAAGCGCAACGCGGAGAGCGTGGCATTTTTACTGCAAGCCGGCGCAGACCCGAACCCTGCGGACAAGGAGGGGCGCACACCGCTGATGCAGGCCGCCGAAGCCGGTGAGGTGGACATCACGCGCCGGCTGCTCGCATCGGGCGCCGACCCGGCGCTCACCGACGCGCAAGGCCGCACCGCGCTCGACCTGTCCGCCCACCGCCCGGAGATCGCTGCCCTCTTGAGCGCGACGCAGGGCGTACCGGCGACAAGCCTTCCCCTGCGCCCGCCCGACCTGCCGCCTCAGCCACCGCTGCATCGCGCCGCCCAACGCGGCGACCTGGCCGAAGTGCAGCGGTTGCTGGTCGAAGGCGCCGAGGTGGACGCCCGCAACGTGCGCGGTGACACCGCCCTGATGCTGGCCGCCGGACGCGGACACCTGGAGATCGTGCAGGCGCTGTTGGCCGCCGGGGCCGACGTCCACGCCGAAAACGGCGTCGGCGAGACGGCCTGGGTGCTGGCGGTCACGCTCAACGAAAATGACGAAACCGTAGCCGCGCTCAGGGCGGCAGGCGCGCGCCCCGACGTCGACAAGATGGCCGAGCACCTGATGCGGATGCAAGACCTGAACAAAGCCTTGCAAGACGGCTCGCTGTCCCGCGTGCGGGCCATGGTGCAAAGCGGCGCGGTGGACATCGACCGGCTGAGCACGCACCGCGAATCGCCGCTGCTCGTCGCCGTCCATCACGGCGACGCAGCGATGGCGCGCCTGCTGCTCGCCGCCGGCGCCGACCCCAATCTGCCCGACCGGAGCGGCCTCACCCCGCTGCTGATGGCTGCGCGGGAGGAGCAGTGCGGGCTGGTGGACACACTGCTCCAGACCGGGGCCGATACGAATGCGGCCAATGCCGACGGTTGGACGGCGCTGATGTTTGCGGCTGATGCAAATCACATCGAGATGGCAGCGCTGCTTCTTGACGCCGGCGCCGACCCCAACCGGGCCACCAGGGCCGGTACCACGGCGTTGATGTTAGCAACGAATACACACAACGAGGCGTTGCTCGCGCTGCTGCTGGCGCGCGGCGCCGATCCACACGCCCGCGATCAGGATGGAGCAAGCGCCGTGGATTGGGCCATCCAGAACGAGCAACCGGCGCTGGCAGCCTACCTGCAATGGGTCGGCGGTCCGCCTCCCTGCGCCATGGGATGACTCGGCTACTGCCCATGCTATACTTGTTTCCGACATGAAGACGCTGGCCCGACTCATCCAGGAGTTCGACCGCCTCTACCAGGAGCAGGCGCCGCTGCGCTACGCCACCTTGCAGCCGGGCTACGCCTTCGCGGCGGTGGACGAACTCTGCGCGCGCTTGCAGGTAGATTCCCTGCCGGAGGAGTACATCGCTCTCTATCGCTGGAAAAACGGCCAGCAGGACTTGCCCGATGGCTGGGTGAGCGAGTTCGAGGAGGACGCCTGGTATGAGGTCGTCCCGCTCGACGATTCGAGTCACTTCGTCTCCATTGAAAGCGCCGTGATGCTGGCGGAGATGTGGCGGGAGATCAAGGCGGAGAAGGACGCCGCCAACCAACCCTGCTACTGGAAAGAGGGCTTCATCCCGCTGCTGGAGGAGCAGTCCTATGGCCTGGTCGTGGTGGATACGCGGGGCTACTTCGGCGGCCAGGCCGGGCAACTGATCTACTTCGACTACATACGATCTTACCGGCGATTACGCCGTGTGGGCGCCCGATCTGCTCACCCAAGCGGTGGTCGTGCAGAAAACCTCGGAGACCTCCAGCGGTACAGTCATCATCCCGGCGATGGTCGTTGCTTACGGCTGGAACGACGATTTTATCATCGCCCAGCGCCATCCTCAATTGGAAAATTCCACGCAAGTGGACAGCAGCGTGACCGAGTGGTATATTCTGGTGGTAGCGGAACGCGCTGTTCACGGCCCGCTGACCGCAGCGGAATTCGAGCAGCTACGCCAGGATTTGAGCGTCCCGGCGGCGCTGGAATTCTCGTGGACAATAGCGCCGTAGCACCAATTTCCATCTTGGAGGCCCGAAAATGTCTGCCTGTACCATCGAAGCCATTCTCGCCCTACTGGACGCCTGCGCCGCCAACTACTGCGACTTCCCGATGCTCGACAACGCCTACATCTTCCCGGTGGATGTCCGGCTCACGCTGTACCGCGATCCCGCCCGCTGGGCGCTGGTGCTGGAGGCCCTGGGGTTCAGCCCCAAAGCGGGGATCGACGCAGAGCAGATCATCCTTGATCTCCACGTCTTCGGCAACTGTCTGAGCCGTCCGCCGGGCCTGTGCCCCACCTTGTGTCCGGTGACCAGCGCCGCGCCCCTCTTCGTCGCCCCCTGGCCCGGCAAGCTCCTCCCCGGTGCGCGCCTCTCCCTGTGCGGATACGAGGTGCCCCTCCCGACCGACCCGGAAGCCTATCGCGCTGCCGGGATCGAACTCCGCTCCCCGCCGGACGTGTGGGGCTTCGAGGCGCTGCGCGTCCTGCTGCCCGATTATCGCGCCCTGCTGCTCGCCACGGAAGCCGAGCGCCGCGCCCACCTCCCCGCCGATCTGCCCGCAATTCTGCAACTGGACGAGTGGCGCCATCCCGACCTGGCCGACGACGAGCTGCCGAGCCACACCGAGACCTTCCGCCAACTGGCCGCCGTCCTCTGCACCGGCGACCCGGCGTGCTACGCGCCCACCGTCCCGCCGAACACCCACTGGCGACATTGGCCCCACGGCGGCGATGGGGTGTTTTTTGATAACCCGACTATCTGATCACCCTGGAGGTTCGTATGTCCAAAATCACTGCCTGGCCGGCCATCATCTCAACCCCGGAATTCTGGGCTATCCACTACTTTTCGCATCTGGATCGAGAAGATGACGAAGATGAAGCGCGTCTTGTTGAGGATATCTTTGGCTGCAATTTTAACGCGATTCAAGCCCTCTACGATCAACTGATGGGGTTCGATGAGGATCCCGCCGGAATGGTCGCGGGCGTGGACTGGAATGTGCTGACCATCCCGTTCCCGGCGGGCTACGAATGGCGCATCGAATTCAACACCGTGCCGGGGATGTACCACACGCTCGTCCACGCCAACTTCGCCGAACCCCTCAAGCTGGGCCGCGACGATCCGCACTGCCTGTTGCCCATCTTGCGCTGGCCCGAGGTCGCGCCGCTCGCCGCCTGCGCCCGGCGGCACGGGCAGGTTGCCTTCGACCCACGCGCGCTCTATCTGCTCTTCTATCCCCTGATGACGCTGACCGAGGCCGATGATCTGGATGCCGCGCGCCGGGAACTGACCCGGGCCTGGGCCGAGTTCGGCCTGCTGGCCCCGGACCAGGTCACGCAGCTGGTGGCGCGGGTGACGTGGGTGGATGCGGACCTCCACTGGTGGCGCGACGAGACCCGGGGCTGGATTACTGACGCCTATTACAGCTACCGCAATCCCGACAACCGTTGGACGCCGGAGGATTTCACGCGGTGGAATGCGTTTTTTGCGGAGGTGATGCACCGTGCCCTCCAATAGACGCGCGCTGATCGAACGCTGGCAGACCGGCGCCGGTCTGGAACTGGCGCAACAACTCAAGGCGTGCTGGCTGTTCGGACGGGAGCCTTACCCGCTGTTGCCGCTCGAAAAGCACGGCGGGCGCTGGGACTTTCGCGGGCTGGATGTGACCCTCCCCCTGCCCCCCGTCATTCCCTTGCCGGATGGGACGGCCCTGCACATGCAGAAGTACCGCAACGCGCCGCACGGCGACCGTCCCGACTCCTTCAACGGCGTCCATTTTGTGGATTGCGACTTTTCTTTTGCCTGCCTGGAAGATTTCTGGTTCGAGGCGTGCGTGTTGGATAACGTCCTCTTTTGCGGCGCGAACGGAACCGGCTTTCACGACGAGGCTTCTACCTTCCGGCAGGTGGATTTCACGCGCGCCCGCTGGTATGGCGCCACGCTGGGGTTGAGAGGCGCCCGGTATGAGCGCTGCCTATTCGAGAAAACCGACCTCCGCCGCGCCTTTTTCTACTGCGGCTACTTCACGGACTGCCATTTCTCCCACGCCAAATGGTCGCGCGATGTGAGCCTCGAAGGATCGCACTTTATCCGTTCCAAAATCTCCGGCAAAATGCGGCAGATCTTCTTCAAGGCCGTTGAAGACCCGCTTGTCAATGAACTGTGCGGATACAGCCCGGTGGAATCCAACAGCCCCGTAGATCTGGATTTATCCGCCGCCCAGGTCGAAGAGCTGCTGGTTGTCGGCCCGGTGGACGTATCGCAGGTGATCCTGCCGCAAGATGGCAGCGCGCTGCTAATTCGGGATTGGCGAGCTGGGGCGAAGAAACTGGCGCAGATGATCCGTGCCGGCTGGGGCGATACTGCGCCCCAGGCCGAGGCGCACTTCCTGAACAAATGGCTCAAATACAGCGTCTCTGATGGCCCCGGTATGCAATTCGTCACCCGCTATCAATTGGACGTCACTGCCTGGGATATCGAGCCTGCGGAGGAGAGAGCACGCGTGGTGGAGAAGTTTTGGGCGGCTCTGCTGCAAATCAGCGCCGAGGAACAGGGGGCTCAACCAGGATGACAACGATCACATCTGCTTTCCATGACACTTCTAATGCTCTAAAGCATCCCGACGGCACGCTCTGCCTGGAGGGGAGCACCTCTCTGCCGCCCGATTTCCAGCCATGCTGCGAGGTTTTTGCGAGACACACCTCAACCTGCGCCCACGACCTCCGCTACGAGTGGTGGCCCAAACCCCGCCGGTGGATCATCGCCATCGCAGAGTCCGCTGGCGGCGGCGGGATTGTGATCAGGTATTGCCCGCATTGCGGAACGCCGCTTGTAGGCGCCCAGCTTACCCAAGCTCAAGTGCGAGTGGACGTCGTCAGCGCAGCGGAGAAAGAGCGTCACTGGGGCGACGATCCGCCGCAATTCAATGAGATCGCGTTAACCGGCAACCGGAAAGGGCTGCGCTGGCTGGCGGGGCAAATTCTGCGCATAGCGAATGCCGAGCCGGGCATCCACACCCATCTCGACCGGGAAGCGCACGCTCCGGTATATACATCAGCAGAAGACTGGTGGTTGACGGTCGCCATCGAAGAAGAGGAGACTTGAGGATGCAAACACTCTGGCAACGCCTGACCCAATGGGCAGCGGATTGCCCGCTCGATATCGCCTTCAACCCCGGCGCGACGGAGGCCGACATCGCTGCCGCTGAAGCCGAACTGGGGTTAGCGTTCCCCGCCGACCTGCGCGAGTATCTCCTGCTCGCGGACGGCGAGCGCTGGAATTCGGACGGCTTCATCGGCGGCTGGCGCTTGCTCGAACTTAAATTCATTGTGAAGACGACGCAGCGGATGCGCGCGTTGGTGGATGATGGTTCCTTCGATGACAACACCAATGCCGAAACCCCCGCCATCAAGGGACTGTGGTGGAATCCGCAGTGGATTCCCATCGTCACCAGCGGCAGCGGGCACTTCTTCTGCGTGGACCTCGATCCCGGTCCGGAGGGGACGGTGGGGCAGGTCATCCTCTTCCTGCACGATGATGGAGACCGCTTTCTCGTCGCCCGGAGCCTGCGCGCCTGGTTCGCGCGTCTCGCCGCCGACTTCGAGCGCGGCCTGTACGAGATCGTCACGGATGAGGACGGCTATCAGCACTTCAACAGCCAAGCGCTGCTGTGGTCAAGCCTGGAGGGGAAGAATCTCTATGAGCGTTGCCCCATTGGATAAAGCACTCCTTGATCTGCTCAACATGGTGGGCCGGGAAGCGTTACGGGCCTTGCTCTTCGACCCGGTCGAGCCGGAGGAACTGGACTGGCATCTGGCGCGCCTGAGCCATCGCGTCGCGCCGGCCTACCTCCCCCTCGCCGCCGACGACAGCGGCATCCTGGCGCTCCATCTCTGGCCCGGACGGGACGTCGCGGATTCGCCCTGCGTCTACGTCGGGGAGGACCAGCTGGAACTCCACTATCTCTGCGACGGCCTCCACAACCTGCCGGTGGCCCTCTGGCTGTGGATGGGGCGCTACTTCAAGAGGGGAAAGGTGCCCGCGCTCCGGCAGGCGGTAGCGGCGATGGCGGCGCGCATCCCCGGTGGGCAATCTGTGCCCGACGCGCTGTGGCCCCTGCTGGAAAGCGCGCCGGACTACGAACCGACCTGGTGGCATGCCGACGCGACAGAGACCACCACGCGGGCGTGGCAGTTGGCCGAGGTGGGCCATCCCTTCGTCGGCGTGCCCCAGCCCGACCACCTCGCCAAGCCGGAGGAAGCCATGGCCCTGCTAGAGCCATTCGTGCATCAACACCGTGAGCCGGAGCTGATTAGCGCCCTGCTCGCTGCACAGATCAAAGCCGGGCAGCAGGTCGAACAGGAAAACGTGCTCTTGGTTCTGGCGGCAGAGGCGTGGCGGCAGAGCGAGTGTTTGATGCGCGGTCGCTGGCGGGTGCGCGGCGAGGGACTGTGCGCCTGGGACACCGTTCTGCGCCACCTGCCCGACCGGGGTATACTGTCCGGGACGCCCTTTGCCGCGCTCATCGACCACCCGCTTGCCTACAGCGGAAAAGACCGGGAGGGGCCGCTGGCACTGGGGCGCGTGGCCCTGGCCTTCCGGGAGCGGGGCGACCCGGCAGCGGCGCTGCGCCAGTTCCGCAACGCCCTGAGCGTGGCGATTCTGGCCCTGGGCGGCTACCCCACCGAGCTCGCGCGGGCCTCGACCGCCATCTGCGACGCCCTCGCGCCCGGTTCGCTGGCGGCGGCCGTCGCCCGGCGCAGCATCGAGATCGACCGCGAGGATCTGTAATGCAAGCCCTGTGGACTCGCCTGGAACACTTCTTCGCGGCGCAACGCTGGCCCGTCGCCCTGCGCCCCGGCGCGAGCGAGGCCGAGATCGCCGCCGTCGAGGCCGCGCTCGGCCTGCCCTTCCCCGTCGACCTGCGCGCTTCGCTGCGCATCCACGATGGCGAGGACTGGCAGCAGGGCATCCGCTGGCTGCCTCACGGAATGGTCTGGCTGCCCGTCACCGGCATTCTTGCCAGCTGGCAGGAGCAGCAAACCTACTATGCTCGCTGGGGCGAGGATGAGTACGTTGATGATTATCAAGACCAGGGACGCATCCGCAACATCATCTTTCACCCGCGCCGTATCCCCATCGCAGAACAAGAGGGCATCTGTGGGCTGTGGCTCGATTTCACGCCCGGACCGGCAGGCGTCACCGGGCAGGTCATCATGGACATCACCGAGTGCGAGTTCATCGTGCTGGCCCCCACCTTCCGCGCCTTCCTCACGCGCTACCTCGAATTGCTGGAAACCGGCGTCTACTTTTACGAGGCGGAGACCTACGGGCACGTCATCCCGCAAAACCTGGAGGCGCTCCACACCGGCGCAGTGCGCCAGGATGATTTCTACCGGTGGCTATTTCCGCTGACGACAAGGAGCAACGCTGATGAAAACTGCAACTGAAGACCCCGCTGCCGCTGCAACCCATCCGGCTTTCCTGGAGCTGCAACGCTTTCTCGACGCGCAGAATCTGAAGTATGAGCAGGTTGACGATGAACTCGTCTATAAGGTGCGCTACCCGGCCAAGTTCATGCCCCTCACCTGCTTTGCGCAGATTGACCCGGACCGGGAACAGTTCGCCTTCTATGTTCTGATCCCCATCCGGGTGCGCGAAGACCTGCGCCTGGTCTTCGCCGAGTACTTGACGCGCGTGAACTACGGGCTGCGCGTCGGCAATTTCGAGATGGATTTCGAGGACGGTGAGTTGCGCTACAAGAGCGTCCTCAGCTTCAAGGACGAACAGCTGACGCAAAACTGGATTCGGAATGCGATCCTGCCCGCCATCAGCACGGTGGACAGGTACGCGCCGGGCTTTGCCAAAATCCTCAGAGGCGGCAAGAGCGCGGCGGAAGCCTTCGCAGAGGTGGAGTCGGTTGGGGCATGAGATGACCACATCCACCCACATTCACACGCTCTGGACGGTGGGGAGTTATGCTTACCTCCTCGAAGGGCCGGTGGGTCTCGCGCTGGTGGATGCCGGACTGTGGCGCGACGGCGCGCTCATCCTGCGCGCGCTGCGTCGCTTGCGGCGGGACGACCTGCGCTTGATCTTCCTCACCCACGCGCACGTTGACCACTACGGGGGCGCTGCAGCGGTCCGGCGGGCGACCGGGGCGCCTATCGCCATCCATCACGCCGATGGGGATGCGCTGGCCCGGGGCGCGACCCCGCTCCGCGCTGCGCCGCGCGGTCCGGGACGCTGGCTGGCCCCGCTCTTCGCGCAGGTGACGCGCTGGTGGCGCCCTCCGCCCACGCAGCCCGATATCCTGTTGCGCGATGGCGACCGGTTGGACGACTTCGGCCTGGATGCCGTCGTGCTGCACACGCCGGGCCACACGCCCGGTTCGGCGTGCCTGTGGGCGGCAGAACGATGGCTCTTCGCGGGCGATCTGCTCTCCAGCACGGGACGACCTCACGCCCAACGTTATCTGGCAACGGATGGGGACGCGCTGGCGACCAGCTTCCGGTGCGTGCAGGCCCTGCGCCCGCCGCTGACCTATCCCGGACATGGTCGGAAGCCGATTCCCGCGGATGTGCTGGCGTCCATATCCTACGCTGTGGGTTGAGGGGCTACGTTGATGAGAATGAAACGATCGCGCTTGTCGCTGATTGTGATGGGGTTGTTGCTGCTGAGCGCCTGTCGGACAGAACCGGACACGCCCGCTACCTGTCCGCCGCCGCCGGACGTGACCTTCCCCGTCGCCATCAGCCTTGTCACGTCCCCGCCGATGCCGCTGGGCCAATTCCTGGATCGCACGCGCGCGCAGAACGAGACATTGCTCACGCCGCAATCGGAGCAGGCGTTGACCGGCTGGGTGACGTACGCGCCGGGTTTCAGTCTCCGCTACCGCGGCGGGCGGGCCGTGGCGCTCAAGGCCACGCTCTCTACGGGCGTGCCGTGGCGAGAGATGGCTGCTCACGCCGGCTTTCAGCCTGCTACAGAGCCGGC
>CAZCPK010000047.1:0-14031 GCA_964500755.1 uncultured Anaerolineales bacterium | reverse complement strand
GCGCTTCCTGTCACAATGCAGAAAAGGTCTGGTGAGCCCCACTAGCGTAGCCTACGGCACTAGTTTTAGGGACACGGTTTTTGGAAGCACTCACTCCACTACCCGGCAAAGTCCCAGAGACCCATTGGGCTTTGTCCAACCACAATACGTAGCTCCCCATACTCTGGTGAAGTGTCTTTTTCACTAGAGCCAGATCTTAAGTACCCAGTCGGGGAGAACAATTTTCGTGAGGGTAGATATCGAACGACAGAAGGCAGAGGATCACCGTCATCCTGCCCGCCTTGAGCGCTCCGTAAAATTACCAAGAACCAAGATGTACAGCTTTCGCGCGCTATCAGTTCACACCATACATGAAAATACAGTTCCCTCACTCATCTGACAATTTGGAGTGATGTACTACGATTCATCACCTGGTTTCTGGGGGTATGCGTTGTCCAGAGAAACACAGGGCCATTTATCCAATATCTAAAGTGGCCTGAATCGAGGGGCTTCAACTACGATGCAAAAGGTAATAACAGCATCACAACCGATTAATCTTCGTTGAGCCCTCCAAACCGCCGGTCGCGCCTGGAAAAATCCTCTAGAGCTTTATAAAACTCGTCTTTATCAAAATCCGGCCAATAGGCAGACGTGACATAATACTCGGCATACGCCCCCTGCCATATCAAAAAATTGCTCACCCGCATCTCACCGCTGGTACGAATAATCAGGTCTGGATCCGGCAAGCCGGCTGTATACAGGCGACTGCTGATCGTCTCCTCGGTGATCTTCTCCGGCGGTAGCCCTTCTCGGACGATGTTCCGGACGGCCTCGACCACTTCCATCCGACCACCGTAATTGAAGGCGACATTAACAATGAGGCGATCATTATTCTTGGTCAGTTCAATAGCGGAGCGAATGGGGTCCTTAAGATGCTTCGGTAAAGGGGTCAAATCCCCAATGTGTCTCAATTGTACACCATTCTCGTGTAAATTGTCAACTTCCTCATTTAACGTCTGCCCAAGGATCTTGAGCAGGCCCTTGACCTCGGACTCCGGACGTTTCCAATTCTCTGTGGAAAAAGCGTAGAGGGTTAGAATGGAGACACCAAATTCTACAGCCGCTCGAAAGACCTCATTCAACCGCTGCACACCGGCCCGATGACCGGCAAGACGAGGCAGCCCACGCGATTTAGCCCAGCGCCCGTTACCGTCCATGATCAAACCGACGTGTTCCGGCACAGAGAGAAGGGGGGGGTATTTTTCTGTGTTTTCGTCCTTACTCACGATAACCTCCGGCTCTGCTGATAGCATCAGCGGAGGATGAGCGGATCGACGTAAAAGCAAGCAAAGCGGACCGGGTCAAAATCCCTAGACCTCCATAATCTCCGCTTCTTTACGTTCGGCAATCTCCTCGACTTCCTCCGTGTATTTATCGGTCAGCTCTTGCAGCTGCTCCTTGCCCCGTTCAAATTCATCCTCAGAGACGATCTTCTCTTTCTCAAAGGAGCGTAGATCCTCTAGCGCGTCGCGACGGATATTACGCAACGCAACCTTAGCTTCCTCCAGACGGCGGCTCACGACCTTGACTAGATCACGACGTCGCTCCTCCGTCAGACGTGGAATGGGGATGCGCACCACGTGACCGTCGCTGCTGGGATTAAGTCCCAGATCCGCTTGCATAATGCCTTTCTCAATCGCCTCAATGGAACTGGCGTCGTAAGGACGGATCACGATCAGGTGCGGCTCCGGCGCGGAGATGACCGCCAGCTGCTTCAGCGGCGTCTGTGTACCATAGTATTCTACCTTGACGCGATCAACCAGAGCCGGGGAGGCGCGGCCCGTACGCACGGCGCGATAGTCCGCTTCTAACGCCTCGACCGCTTTCCGCATCCGGTTTTCGGTTTCCTTTAGTAAATCCTTGATCATGTCGTCGTCTCCTCTTCTCTGATTCTGTCTGGGAACAGCTAGCTCTGCCAAGTGATGGTCGATACGGACAGACAAAGCGGTTCTGAGGCTTAAAGGCCCCCGAGCGCCTTCCTACATCGTCTGCCCAAGTCGTCAGTCCGGGCTCCGTCTGCCTTGCGCTCGCCCACGGGTGTTGTGAGGCATTGAGGTCATTCTCGTTCGTTGACTCGCTTCGAATCCCGTGAATCAACACCTTTCACCAGATCAAACAAAGAACAACCGTTCTCTTGAGGTATACAGCGCCGGATCCCTATCCGGCAAAGGAGCTAGCGCCCAACGAGTGTGCCAACCGGCTCTCCCAGCACGGCGCGACGGAGCACGTCGGCATCGGAGAGCCGCAATACAATGATAGGTAAGTCATTATCCATGCAGAGGGTGATCGCCGTTGAGTCCATAACCCCCACCTGCATATTCAACGCCTCCAGGTAGTTCAGACGATCGAATCGCTTAGCGTCGGGATTTGTCTCGGGATCGGCGTTGTAAACGCCGTCCACCTGGGTCGCTTTGATCAACAATTCCGCGCCGATCTCCGTAGCACGTAACGCAGCCGCTGTATCCGTCGTGAAATACGGATTCCCGGTACCGCCTCCGAAGACCACCACCCGCCCCTTATCCAGATGTCGCATGGCGCGTAGTCGAATGTACGGTTCGGCGACGGCCCGCATTTCAATAGCGGTCTGCACGCGCGTCGTCACACCCTGACGCTCCAGCGCGTCAGCCAACGCCAGTGCATTCATCACGGTAGCCAACATGCCCATGTGGTCGGCCGTCGCACGATCCATACCATGCGCCAATCCATCGCGGCCCCGCCACAAATTGCCGGCGCCGACCACCACCCCCACCTCGATCTCCAGCGCATGAACGGAGGCAATCTTCTCCGCAACTGTGTCTGCACGATGAGGATCAATACCAAAACCCTGGGGGGAAGCCAGCGCCTCCCCGCTTACCTTCAAGACGATCCGCTTGTAATGTGGTAACACCAACGCCCCCAAAGATGACCCAGAAAACGCCGCGCTAGGCGCTCTCCAAACCTTCTCCTAACTGATAGCGCGCAAACCGACGGACAATGATGTTCTCGCCCATGGTCGCGATAGCTTCCTTGACCAGTTCCCCCATGGTCTTGTCGCTGTCGCGAATGTATTCCTGCTCCAACAAGCACGCCTCGCTGTAGAACTTCTCCAGGCGTCCTTCAACGATGCGCTCCACAATATGTTCCGGCTTGCCCTCATTCAACGCCTGCGCGCGGTAAACCTCACGCTCGTGTTCAATAACGTCCTCGGGCACCTCCTCACGATCAACGTAGAGGGGCGCCATAGCCGCGATCTGCATCGTGATCTCATCCACCAACTCGTGGAACTCGTCAGTACGAGCCACGAAATCGGTTTCGCAGTTAACTTCCGCCAGAACGCCGATACGTCCCCCGGCGTGAATGTAGGAGGCGACCAGGCCATCGTTGGCCTCACGGTCCATACGTTTGGCTGCCTGGGCCAGCCCCTTCTCGCGAAGGTGATCAACGGCTTGCTCGAAGTCGCCCTCTGAGGCCACCAACGCCTTGCGACAATCTAAAATGCCAGCACCGGTGGCTTCTCGAAGCTCCTTTACCATCTGGGCTGTAATTTCCATGTTCGTTATTCTCCTTCGTTCTCTTCTGTCTTTTCTGCCGGGGCTGCCGTCTCCGCACCCTCTTCGACTTCACCGCCCTCACTCATCTGAATCTGACGTAAGCGGGCCAACGTCTCGGCGCTCAGATATTTCTCGTCCTCTGCCGTGTAGATCTCCTCGGCCTCGGGCACCATCTCTTTGCGCAGGGCAAGCCCCTCCAGCACGGCGTCGGCGATCTTCGACGTCATCAAGCGGATGGCGCGGATCGCATCGTCATTGCTGGGAATGATGTAGTCGATGACGTCGGGGTCGCAGTTGGTATCCACCATCGCGACAATGGGAATTTCCAGGCGATCCGCCTCCGCCACAGCCGTCTCTTCAGCGTGGATGTCGACGACGAAGAGGGCCCCAGGTAGATCTTTCATATCCTTGAGCCCCCCCAACCGAGTATTGAGCTTCTTGATCTCCCGCTCGCGGAGCAGGGCCTCTTTCTTGGTCAATAAATCAAATTCCCCGGCATCCCGGCGGGCCTCAAGATCCTTCAGATAATCGATGCGGGCGTTGATCGTCTTCCAATTCGTGAGGGTGCCGCCAAGCCAACGCTGGCTGACGTACGGCATGTTGCAGCGCGTAGCCTCGCGAACAATGGTATCCTGGGCCTGACGCTTGGTGCCGACGAAGAGTACTTTCTCGCCATTGGCGACGGTCTGGCGGATAAAGGCGTAAGCCTCTTCCAGAGCCTGAACCGTCTGCTGCAGGTCAATAATGTGGACGTTGTTGCGCTCCGTATAGATATACGGCGCCATTTTGGGGTGCCAACGCTGCGTACGATGTCCAAAGTGCACACCGGTTTCCAACAGCTGCTTCATAGTAACAATAGGCATACTATATTCCTCCTAAACTGTGTTTTTTCCTCCGCGACCTTCTTCCTGCGGAGAGCCGGCGCCTACCCGGCACACTTCCGTCAGTCCAGTCGCGTGCGTATTCAATGGGATAACCCAAGGTAGGATTGTACCACAAAGTACGGGACGAGCAACTTTCAAGTAGGGGGGCAAACGAAGCGGTTCTGCGGCTTTCCAAGACCCCTCAGAGACTCCCTGTGACGTTTGGCCACGTCGTCAACCCCCGCTTCATTTGCCTTGCTCTCGCCTACGGGTGTTGTGAGGCAGCGAAGCCGTTTTCGCTCGTCGACTCGCTTCGAAAACCCAGGTCATCAACCCGGCTGCGTTTGCCTTGTGCGCGGCTAAGCACGTTCTGCGACATTGGCGCGGGTCTTCGCTGACCACTCGCTTCAAAATTCCGGGGTGTCCAATGTCAGATTAGCGCTCGTCTGGTGAAACTATCAACCGATAACCTTTTCCACGGACGGTTTCAATGTGAAAGGGAACATCCAGCTCTTCCAAAGCGCTGCGCAGCCAGTGAATGTGAACGTGCAGCGTACGCGTATCCCCCAAGTACTGGGTCCCCCAAACCTCTTTCATCAGATGGGCGTAGGTCAGGAGCTCGTTAGGACTCTCAAGAAACTGTTCCGCCAATTCCGATTGCTTGGGGGTAATAAAGACCTCGTCCATTCCCCAGACCAGACTATGCGCAACGGGGTCCAACTGTAGGCCACAACAATCAACAACTTGTCCCACCTGTTCAGGTAGCAGGCGAGAGAGACGCGCCAGTAGCTGACGAGTGGTAAAAGGATGGCGCAGATAGTCATGCGCTCTGGGAAGATCGGTGAGAACGGCGTCTTCTGCAACGAACAACAGAAGCAGTACTCCTGGATTCTCATCGCGCAGATCCTGACAAAATCGGGGCAAACTGAAGCGAATTGCGGGAACGTCAATTAAGACGAGATCATGGGGCATAGCGTTCAACGTCGCCAACGCCTTACGCCGCCCCCGTTCCACCGTCACTTCATACTGTTCACGTAGCACCGGGAGAATTTGATGCTCAATGGTACGATAGCGCTCGATATAGAGTATCCTGTAGTGATCCAATGTCGACTCCCGATCCAACTGGCGTGAAATTAAGTTGTCTCAAAAATATAAAGGACACATTGCACCTGGCTAAATCCTAATACCGAAACCGTCGTGTTTTCTCAGGATTCAACGTAGTAGTGGGTCCCAGCCTGACCGTAAAGGTAATAAAGCCGCTGAGGAGTAGGTTCTTAATGAAAATTTTCATAAATCAAGCATTTTCATTATACCATAATTCCCAAATAGGCTCGGGTACCATCCTGTGAATATCTGTGAGCTTCTTGAACAGCTACGTTGGCTTCTAGCTGCCCCCATGCCATATAAAAAGAAAAGCAGACACTCCCAGCAAGCTGTCAGGGATTTCTATTTCAAATTCTATACTATTGACAAAGTGTAAATAGCGTGCTATGATCATAATCGAGGTGAAAAGATGCCCAGAGGAAGAGGAAGAGGAAGAGGAAGAGGACGAAACCATGGACAGGGTCCGCGTCCCCGCTGGGGACGGCGGATGCGTATTATGGAACCTATGGTGCTGTTGCTGCTAGCACAAGAACCCGCCCACGGATATCTACTGGTTGAACAACTACAGCAGACTTTTCAGGTTGACTCACTGACGCCACAAACCGTCTACCGTATTCTCCAGCGCCTGGAATCGGAGGAGTGGGTCGTCCCCTCCTGGGACATGGACAGCGCTCAGGGTCCGCCCCGTAAAGTTTACGAGGTGACGCCCGCGGGCGAAGCCGCGCTGGATACGTGGGCGCAGGAGATGGACGATCTCCGGGGGATGCTGGAGATTTTTCTACGACGGTACCACGCGTTTCGCGACGCTGACACCTAAAATCTCGATCGCCGGCGGTGATACCCAAAGAATAGAAGTCAACAGAGTACGTGGATTTAACAGATTTCCTGTTACTCCGTACCTTCAGAATAGACCATCAGACCAAGAGACCAACAGATCACTTTTAAGGAGGTTGTACAGATGAAGATTGCGGTGAGCGCTTCAGGTGACACACTGGATGCCATGGTGGATCCGCGATTTGGCCGCTGCCCCTACTACATTTTCGTGAACGTAGCAGAGGACAGCGTGGAGATCAAGAAGAACCCTTCGGCAGCTGCCGGCGGCGGCGCCGGCGTGCAGGCCGCGCAGTTCGTGACCGAACAGGGAGCCGATCACGTAATTTCCGGTAACGTCGGCCCTAACGCTTTTAACGTTTTCGCCGCGGCTGACGTTCCCGTCTATACCGTCGCCGGCATGACGGTCCGGCACGCCGTTGAGGCCGTGAAAAACAACGAGCTGGAAGCCGTCTCGGGCGCGACCGGTCGAGCGCACGCGGGAATCGGCAGCATGGGGCCCACTACCAGCCCGGAGACAGCCCCTCCCGCACCGCCCAGCGCCGAGCTCGAGGCCCTTAAACGCGAAATGGCGGAGCTACGTAAGTCCGTAGCGTCACTCTTAGAGCAGGTCGACCAGCTGACCACCGAAGAGGAGTGAGGGAGTCATGACCGGTAAGGCGATTGAGCGTCAGGCAGCGCAGCCCCCCGCGACGCGCGAGGAGCCGTCGCGCGAGGCGCTGACGCCGACCGTGATCGACGCCCGCGGCACACCTATCGCCGACCGGGATCCCTCGCGGGCAGCAACGTTGGTCAAGCGAGGGCTGGATCTCGCATCGAGCGTGCTACGCCTGGTCCAATGGTGGATGGAAAATGAAAAGCCCACGACACGCCCGCCGCAATCCGCACAGCCGGCTTCAACCCCGCGACGTTCGCCCCGCCCAGGAACTGGGGGCGCGGACAGAGGTGGGGACAGGGGCGCGCACCGACGGCGCCGCCGCCGGGGACGCTCGGCGTGAGACGGACCAAGATCGCTTTTGCATAAGAGCTTTTTGCCAGGAGGTGATGACGATGAGACAAAATCGAAGTGGTCCAGGTGGTGGTCGCGGACAAGGCGGCGGCAATCGCCCCGGCTCCGGGCCGGGCGGCGTCTGCGTTTGCCCCAACTGCGACTATCAGGAACCGCACCAGGTTGGCGTACCGTGTTACACGAAGACATGCCCCAAGTGCGGGGTGAAACTCATCAAAAAGTAGCTTGAGAGAGAACGTTATAACGTTTGAACGTTCAAACGTTATAACGTTTTTCTATGCCATGGATATTTTATCAGACCCTAAACAAGGAGAGCGTATGCGCATTGCTATTTCTGTCGATAATGATCAGGGACTGGAAAGTGTGGTGGCCCATCACTTTGGACGTTGCCCCTACTACGCCTTGGTGGACGTGGAGGGGGACGAAATACAGGACGTTCAGGTGCTCGCCAATCCGTATTATGAGAATCACCGACCGGGCGCCGTGCCGGACTTCATCCGCCAGCAGGACGCCGACGTGATGTTAGCCGGCGGGATGGGGCGTCGTGCCGTGACAATCTTCCAGCAGTACGGCATCAACGCGCGCACCGGCGCCGCCGGCACGGTCCGCCGGGCGGTGGAGCACTACCTGGGCGACCAGCTACAGGACGCGCGCCCCTGTCGTGAAGGCCGCGACGATCACGACGCCGAGCACCACGAGCACGCCGAGGGCGCCGACGGTGACATGCGTCGCCTGCGCGAGGAAGTCGCCATGCTGCAGCAGCAGCTCGCCGAGGCGAGCGAGCGACTGGAAAAGCGCGCGTGACGGCAACCCTGACCTGCGTGGTCGAGGATCGCCCGGCGCCGCCGCTCCGCCACGAGCACGGACTTGCCATCTGGGTAGCCACGCCCGACGGCGTGGTGCTCTTCGACACCGGCGGAAGCGGCGCGGTGCTCCAGCACAATCTGCGTGCGCTTGACTGCACTCCTACGGCGGTCGACGCCGTGGCGCTGAGCCACGCGCACGACGATCACACCGGCGGACTGCCGACGCTGTTGCCGCAGCTCCCGGCGGGGACGCCGTTGTACGCACATCCCACGCTATTTCGCCAACGTTTCTCCAATCACGGCGCGGGACCGGAAGCGCGCGGCGTGCCGATCACGCGCGAAGCGCTGGCGGAACGATTGGCGCTGTGTCTGAGCACGTCGCCACAGGAGGTGCTGCCCGGCGTCTGGACGACGGGCGAGATCACCGAGCGTCCGGATCCGGAGGACCGCAGCGCGCGGCATACGATCCGGCGGGACGACGCGTTCGTCGCCGATCCTTACAGCGACGATCTCTCGCTGGTGATAAAGACCGACGGGGGACTCTTCCTGCTCTGCGGCTGCTGCCACGCGGGATTGCTGAACACGTTGACGCACGTACAAAAGCGTTGGGACGCGCCCATCGTGGGCGTGGGTGGGGGCACGCATCTGCACGGCGCCGAGCCGGAGACGCTGGAGGCGACGCTGGACGCTCTGGCGACGCTGCCGCAGCTGGAGCAGGTCTGGTTAGGACACTGCTCCGGCGCGGCGTTTATGGCGGCGGCGCGGGAACGGTTTGGTGATCGCTACCGGGCGTGTCGGCCCGGTGCGAAGGTAACAGTTGATTAAGCGGCCCGCCGCTAGGATCGCTGCGGCCTGCGCCACCCCCGGCGGTGGCTCGCAGTGCGACGGGCACTTCAGTGTGGAGGTTGGCATCATCCCATGAAAATTACCGTAGCGAGCGGCAAGGGCGGCACGGGCAAGACGACGGTGGCGATCAATCTATTGCTAACCATCGCCGGGCTTGCGGACGCGCCGGCGCCTTTGACCTTTCTGGACTGTGACGTGGAGGCGCCAAACGCGCACATCTTTCTGAAGCCCGCGTTGGACGAGAAGATGCAGGTCGGGCTCAAGGTTCCCGAGGTGGACATAGACCGCTGCACGCTATGCGGGACCTGCGCCGAGGTCTGTGCCTTCAACGCCATCGCCGTGATCGGCTCGCAGGTGTTGGTCTTCCCCGAGCTCTGTCACGGGTGTGGAAGTTGTACCTACAACTGCCCGGAGGACGCGATCCGCGAGGTGCTGCGCCCCACGGGAAGGTTGGAGTGGGGCGCGGTGAACGGCGCCGGGGCCCCGGTGCACTTTGGACGCGGCGTGATGAACGTCGGGGAGGCCATGGCGACGCCCATCATCCGCAAGCTGAAGGCGCAGGGCATCGCCGAACGCGACGGCGCGCTGACAATTCTGGACGCGCCCCCGGGCAACGCCTGCCCCGTGGTGGAGACGATGCGGGGATCGGACTTCGTGGTGCTGGTGACGGAGCCGACGCCCTTTGGGCTGCACGATCTGCGCGTCGCCGTCGACGTGGCACGCGAGGAGCTGGGGCTGCCGGTGGGCGTAGTCATCAACCGGGAGGGCGTGGGCGACGCCGGCGTGGAGACCTTCTGCGCCGAGGCCGACGTGCCGGTGCTGATGCGCATCCCGCTGGACCGGCGGATCGCCGAGGCCTACGCCGACGGCGTACCTATGGTCGAGGCACTACCGGCCTACCGGGAGCAGTTCGCGGCGCTCTACACGCGGATCCTGGAGCTGACCACGGCCTAGAACCTGCCGAAAACTTTCAACGGCAACGGACAACCTGCAACGTGCAACTTATTCTCAAAGAAGGACAAGGCATGAACAATCCAAAACAGGTCGTGATACTGAGCGGTAAGGGTGGCACGGGTAAGACGAGCGTGGCGGCGGCGCTGGTCGATCTGGCGGCGCAGGAGCTGCCGCTGGCAATCGGCGACGCCGACGTGGACGCGTCGAACCTGGACCTGGTGCTGAACCCAGAGCGGGTGAGCACGGCGCCGTTCAAGAGCGGGCTGCTGGCGCGGATCGACCCGGAGCAATGCATCCGCTGCGGCGCGTGCGCGGCGGCCTGCCGCTTCGAGGCCATCGTCGCAGGCGAGGACGATGCGCCCTACCGCGTCGATCCGGTGGCCTGCGAGGGCTGCGCGGCGTGCGCTTACCGTTGTCCCGTGGACGCCGTCACCATGACGGAACCACCGGTCGGCGAGTGGTACGCGTCGGAGACGCCCTACGGCCCGCTCTTTCACGCGCACCTCTTCGCCGGCGCCGAGAACTCCGGCAAGCTGGTGACGCTGGTCAAGCAGCAGGCGCGGCTGCGCGCCCTGGACGACGATCGCCCGCTGGTGCTCGTCGACGGGCCGCCGGGCATCGGCTGTCCCGTTATCTCCGCAGCTTCCGGCGCCGACCTGGCGGTGCTGGTGGTCGAGCCGACGCTCTCCGGCGCCCACGACCTGGACCGTGTCCTGCAGACGACGACGCACTTTGGCGTACCCGCGCTGGTGGTGATCAATAAGGCCGATCTCAGCGAGCGACGCACGGCAGGGATCACGGCGTTCTGCGAAGAACAAGGCGTCACCATCGCCGGGCGGATCCCTTACGACACGACGATCACCGCGGCGATGGTGCAGGGGCAGCCCATCACGCGGTACGCGCCACGGGGCGAGCAGACCCGGGCGCTGCGGGCAATCTGGGCGCAGGTCAAGACCGCCGTGGGATTGGAGACGGGCTAACACTTGTTTTGTCCGCCTGTTGAGGTATACAGGTAACATAGATGTAAATGATGCGCCGCTGGCGTATAGATCTGCAGGTCAGGAGGGCCGTATGCCGCTGGAAGCGACGTTGCGCGAGAAGATCCTAACGAAGTTGGTGGACGTGATCGACCCAGAGACCGGCGTTGACGTGCTGCACATGCGTCTGATCGAGGAGCTGGAGGTCGATGAAGAGACCGGGGTGGTACGCTACCGCTTCCGTCCGTCTTCGCAGCTCTGCCCGCTGGCGGTGAGCCTGGCGACGGAGATCAAGCACGCCGTCGCCGAGGTGCCCGGCGTGGAGGAGCAGGAGATCGAGGTGGTGAATTACGTCCGCGCCGCCGAGCTGACGGAGTTGATCAACCAGGACGACGTCTGAACGATCGCAGCACGAAACAGAAGCGCGGGGCCGGCACCGGTTCCGCGCATTTATTTATCGGTTGAGCAGGGGACTGAAAATCCCTGGGGCGTCCGGGGCCACTCGCATCCGAGGGCAGCTGCATCACGCCTCATTCGCTACAGCGGGCAAGCGCATGCTGAACGTGCTGCCCCTCCCGACCTCACTCTCGATCCAGATTTCGCCGTCATGGGCTTCGACAGCCAATTTACAGAAGGGCAGACCCAACCCCGTGCCCACGCGCCGACCGGTGACCGACGTCTGTTGAAATTTCTCAAAGAGATGAGGCTGCTCTTCGGGCGGGACACCGGGACCGGTGTCGGTGACCCCCACAAGCAGCATGTCGGTATGTTCCAAATCCTCTCTGGCCCACAACCGGATGTCACCGTGGTCTGGGGTGAATTTGATGGCGTTATCGACCAGGTTATGTAGGATCCGCTCAATTAACTTGACGTCGACGTACAGCGGCGGCAACGCCTGCGCCGTCTCCAGGGTAATGGCAACGTGCGCTTCTTTGCTCAGCGGATTCAGGCGCGTAACAACTTCCTTGAACAGGGTAGCCGCTTCGACACCCTCCGGGTGAACGGGTAATTCGCCGCTCTCGAGCTTGCTGATATCCAGCAGCTCGTTGACCATGCGCAACATCCGATCGCTGCCCCGCCGGGCCATCTGCGCCAGAAGACGCACTTTGTCGAGTTTCCGGTCCCTGACGGCATTTGCCATCATGTCGAGGCTGCCCTGCAGCACCGTCAGTGGGGACCGCAGATCGTGGACCAGCATATGCATCATATCCTCGCGCAGCTGCGCCAGTTCGATCTCCTCGGTGATATCCCGGAAGACAAAGAGTCAGCCCGTTACGGTTTGGCTCCTGTCGCGCACCGGGGTCAGCGTCCGCTCAAGGCTACGCTCCGGTGGGCCGGTGACCTGGATAAGTTGCTGGTGATGCACATCCCGCTCACGAATCTCCCGGCACGCCCGCTCCCATGCCTGCAGATCACTGAATCCGATCATCTGGAGCAAGGATCTGCCTTCGGACAAGTGGATCTGGTCCAGACGCTGGTGGGTCACTTCCGCCTGAGCAATGTCAAGGAACTGGACCAGCGCACGGTTGACCGCCAGAACGCGGTAGTCAACGTCAAGCAGGAGAATCCCCTCGCCCGTCGTTTGTAGAACGGAGGCAAGTTCCTGGACGCGGCGGGCCAGCGCCTCGTCGGTGCGCTCGTAGAGCCGAGCGTTCTGTATCGCCACGGCAGCCTGCGCCGCGATGGTGCCGAGGATCTCTTGATGCGAGATATCGTAAGCCTCCGCCGTGGCATACGACTGAATCGCTATGACGCCGATAGGCTCATCTTCGGCCAAAATCGGTACGCCCAACCAGGACGCCGCCGGCTTTCCGATCTGTTCGATCCCCAGCTTCTCAAGGGTCACTTCAAGATCCCGTCGAATCAGCAGGGGCTGTCGCGTTTCCAGGATATACTCGGTCAGACCGACGCCGGCCTGACGCGACCGCCATGTGACGCGCTGACCAGCCTCATAGGCCAGGGGGAACATAACCTCGTCGGTCTCTGCAGCGTAGAACGCAACGTAGAAGTTGCGGGCGGGCATCAGAGCAGCGACTTGTGTGTAAATCTCCGAAAGGATGACGTCGATATTCAGGCTGGAGCTCAACACCCGACCGACCGCCTGCAAGCTATCCAACTCCTTGACGCGCCGCTCGAGACGCTGGCTGGTCAGCGCCAGGCTGCGAGTGATCAATGAGGTGACCACGATCAAAGAGGCGAAGGGGATAAATTGCACCCCGCCCAACCGTGTATAGATCAACGCGACCATAGGCGCGAAGATCAACGGCGCGCCCTCGTACAATAAGAGCCGGGGGAGGGAATCTACGTACCCCTCAAAGTCGGCGCGTCCGCGCGTGGCAAAGACGCAGCCGGCAATCAGATGATTGAACGCCAGAATTGAGCGTTTTATGGTACACTTGAGGAACAGAAGAGGAAAGGACCGCTCCCATGCTTGGCGAAGACAGAAGACCAGCAAATACTGATAAGATTCACGTCCGAGATCTGTTGCTGCGGGCCATCGTCGGCATCAACCCCGAGGAGCGCCGAAAACGCCAGGACGTCCTGCTCAACTACACCTTGTACACGGACCTGCGCCCGGCGGGACGCTCCGACGAGATCGCGGACGCCGTCAACTACCGCACCGTCACCAAAGCCATCATCTACCTGGTGGAACACGCGCGCTTCTTCCTGGTGGAGGCATTGGCTGCGGAAGTGACCCGCCTCTGCCTCGACTTCCCCGGCGTCGAGGCCGTGACCATGCGGGTGGAGAAGCCCGGCGCGCTGCGCTTCGCCCGCTCCGTCGGTGTGGAGATCCACCGCACGCGGGCGGAGCTCGCCGCGCATCCGCACCGCGCCTACCTGACGCTGGGCGCCAACATCGAGCCCGAGCGCCATCTTCGCCAGGCCGTGCAGCGGCTCGCCAAACTGGGCACCGTGGTCGCCGTCTCTCCAGTCTATCGTACCGCGCCGGTCGGCAATCCCGACCAGCCCGACTTCCTCAACGCAGCCGCCCTGCTGGAGACGCAGCTGACGCCGGACGCGCTCAAGCAGCAGCTCCTGGCGTTGGAAGCGGCGCTGGGACGCGAGCGCACC
>CAZCPK010000046.1:4120-14168 GCA_964500755.1 uncultured Anaerolineales bacterium | reverse complement strand
CCAAAGGCAGCGCTGTATTTGCTCAACGTGGGGTGCGCTCGATTATGCACAATTTTGACTGCAAATTCCATAATTTTCTCACACATCAAGAGAAGGGTAAACCTAACTAACCCAGAAAATGGATCAGCCCGCTTATAGAGAAGCAGATGTAGGGCTTCACCTAATTCCTGACAAGAGCCCTGGAGTAAAGATACTTCTACGGACTTACATAGTTTCCTCTCAGCGTTCTCAGCGGGAAACAGACTTCTTCACGAGAGCCAATCTTCTTCTGACTGCCCATCTCTTCATCGCAGCCGTCTCTCTAGGCATTACCCGGTCCGGTCGGGCTCTGAAAAACGCTTGGAGAATGCTTTCATGACAATACCATAACTCGCGTTAAGAAGCAAGGAAAATTCCTTGGGCAGCCCGCTCCTCTCGCGACGCCATTTTCAAGATGAAATTCGAGGATAACTTGACGTAGCCTTAAGCTGATCTATACTTGTATTGTAGTATTGAAGTTGCGGTATCAGGCGCGTTGAATCGGCTGGCGTCTGGTGCCGTAACTTTAGCTTGTAGTAGGCGCCGGGAAGCACTGTCTTGCGGGCGATTGTAACTTAGTTGAGGTGGATGTGCATAATTTAAAGGATGAGGACGCTTTTTGGCAGGGATTGGGCAGCAAATTCGTGCAGAATAAACGTAATCGTGGCTCAAGGTTGCGGCTGCAGTCTCGAAGCCGGCAGCGGCAGGGAGTATTGATCAAGAACGAAGAACAGATTGCCGGCATCCGGCGCAGCAGTCGATTGACCAGCGAGATCCTGGATAAGTTGGAAGAGCAAATTCGCCCGGGGATCACCACCGGTCAGATCGACGACTGGGTGCACGAATATACGCTTGCGCACGGGGCGACGCCGGCGCCGCTCAACTACCGCGGGTTTCCCAAGAGCGTTTGTACCTCTATCAACGAGGTAGTCTGTCATGGAATTCCGGGGGAGCGTGTGTTGCAGAGCGGCGACATTCTCAACGTCGACGTGACCAGTATTCTCGACGGCTACTACGGTGATTCCAGCCGCATGTTTCTTATCGGGGACGTCTCCGAGGAGGCGCGTCGTTTGGTCCGGGTGACACGCGATTGCCTTTACGCAGCGATCGACATGGTAAAACCCGGCGCGCGTCTCGGCGACATCGGTCAGGCCCTCCAACAGTTGGCGGAAGGGGAGGGATATTCGGTCGTCCGCGCCTTTGTGGGGCACGGCACCGGTGTGGAGTTTCACGAACCGCCCGACGTGCGGCACTACGGTCAGCGCGGGACCGGGCAGCTGCTCCGGGAGAATATGGTCTTCACCATCGAGCCCATGATCAACGTCGGTACCCATCAGGTGAAGGTGCTCGACGACGGGTGGACGGCGATCACGGTCGACGAGCAGCTCTCCGCGCAGTGGGAACATACGCTCCTGGTGACTGCGGCGGGAGCAGAGATCCTGACTGCCTACGAAGGACAGCGTGAGCGAGATCTTGTCTGCCGTTAGGCGGGGTGCAGACTGCCCAGTATGACCGAAATCCTGGTCTCGGGATTGATCAATCTCGAAACGACGCTGCGCGTTGAGGAATTCCCCATCGCTTATGAGCCGGTGCGCTATCCTTTCTGGGGGATCCAGAGCAGTATCTCCGGGGTGGGGTACAACGTCGCCAAAGCGCTCTCGACATTGGGTCACGCCGTCTCACTTCTCGCGTTGATCGGCGACGATCCTGCGGGCCGACGGGCGCGAATGGCCCTGGCGGACGTCGGGCTCTCCGCTGCGGGCGTGCTCCCCCACCTGACCGAGACGCCGGCCTCCGTCATCCTCTACGATGGTAGGGGACGCCGGCAGATCCATGTGGATCTCAAAGATCTCCAGGAGCAGGTGTATCCTGTAGCCCGCTTCGAGACGGCGCTGGCGAGGGCGGACCTGGCGGTCCTCTGCAATGTTAACTTCTCTCGCCCTTTCTTGGAACGTGCGCGCGCGTTGGACGTGCCCATTGCGACGGACGTCCACGCCATCTCCGACCTACACGACGCCTACAACACCGACTTCATGGCAGCTGCCGACGTGCTCTTTATGAGCGACGAGCGCTTGCCCGCCGCGGCGGAACAATTTGCCGAGGAGGTTATGGCCTGTTATGCGCCGGAGATCTTGGTCATCGGATTAGGGGCGGCGGGGGCACTGCTCGCCGTACGAGAGATAGGGACGCTGTGGCGTATTCCGGCCGTCCGTACGCGCGAGATCGTCAACACCATCGGGGCAGGAGACGCGCTATTCTCGGCCTTCGTACACGGGTACGTCTCCGGATGGCCTCCCGTGATTGCCCTGCGGCGGGCGATGATCTTCGCCTCCTACAAGATTGGGGCGAAGGGCGCAGCCGAGGGCTTTCTCACTGAGGCGGAGCTCTTGCGTTGGGCGGAGCAGATCCAGCTCCAGCCCCGCGCGGCGTGAGGAGGGACGATGACCGATTCTTCGGCTGATCGCGGGACAAATCACTACCGCACTACAGATCGCCTGGCGGCGCGGATCCGTCTGCATACTGAGTTCAACCAGTGCTCGCGTCCGTGGCAGCAGTGGGTCTTTGACCAGTTCTCGCTGCCCGCGTCGGCGTCGGTGCTGGAGTTGGGGGGCGGGACGGGTGCGCTCTGGGTGGAAAACCGGGAACGACTCTCGCCGCGGTGGGAGATCTGGTGCACCGACGCCTCACCGGCGATGGTACAGACCGCCCGAGCGGCTCTGTCGACGGCGGCGCCGACGTTTTCCTTTGACGTCGTCGATGCGACGCAGCTGCCTTTCGCTGACGCCGGTTTTGACTGCGGTTTTGACAGCGTGATCGCCAACCACATGCTCTATCACGTCGAGGAGCGCGCCCGCGCGTTGGCGGGGATCCGGCGCGTCCTCAAGCCCGGAGGACGACTCTACGCTACGACCGTGGGCCGGGGCCACATGCGCGAGCTTTGGGCGCTGATCGAACAGCTCTCCCCCGGCGTCACCGCCTGGACGCGCCGGGACGTCGCCGGATTTACCCTGGAGAACGGGGAACGACAGTTGGCCGCTTATTTCTCGCAGGTATCACTGAAACGTTATCGGGACACCTTACGGGTTACGGAGGTCGAGCCGCCGATCGCCTACGTGCAGTCGGCCATCGAGGGGTCGCGCTTTGCGCTCTCGGACCTTCGGTTGACCGCCTTCCGGCGGTCGGTTCGCCAGCGGTTGGAGCACCAGGGGCATCTGCAGATTACCAAGGACGTCGGACTTTTCACCGCCGTGGGTCCTGAATGATGGATAGCCAGAAAGACAGAGAAACAGTTGAATTGATGAGAGATAGACGACAGGAGAACGAGGGAGACGCGTGGATGTACGGACGTTACGCGTCCTTGCCCGGCGCGACTCTCTCCTCCCGTGAGTGCTATACAGATATATACATTTTGACGGCGTTCGGCAGCGGGACACCGCAGGTGCGATGTCCCCGCCGATTCCGCCGGATAGTTGGGTGCGCTCGACCGGCGCTGTTTTGAATAAAACGGTGCCCGCCGGCTGCATTTGTTCGTGACCGTATTTCGAGTTGCGCCTGAGGAGAAGAGAACGAATCATGGAAGAACGTGAAGTGAGAAGTCGCCGCATGGCGATGTTGATCGACGGCGATAATGCTCAGCCGTCACTGATTGAGAAGATGTTAGCCGAGACGGCTAAATATGGAGATGTGACCATCCGCCGAATCTACGGCGATTGGACCAAGCCCGAGATGAAGGGTTGGCAGAAGACGTTGAATACCTACGCTATCCAGCCGATTCAGCAATTTCGGTACACGACCGGCAAGAACGCAACCGACAGCGCGATGATCATCGACGCCATGGACATCCTTTATACCAGCGGCGTCAATGGCTTCTGTCTGGTCTCCAGCGACAGCGACTACACGCGGCTGGCGACCCGCATTCGCGAGAAGGGAATTTACGTGATGGGGATCGGCAAGAAGACGACGCCGCGCGCGTTCGTTAACGCCTGCAACGTCTTCGTCTATACGGAGAACCTGCAGTCACGGCGTCGCAGCCGACAGACGACGTCCAAGTCGACGCAGCCGCAGAAGACGAAGACCGGCGCACCGCCGGATCCCCGCCCCCTGTTGGAAGAGGCCTTCGAGATGGCCGTACAGGAGGACGGTTGGGCTTCGCTGGGACCGTTGGGGCAGTACCTGCGCCAGCTCGATCCCAGTTTTGACTCGCGCACCTACGGGTACAAGCAGCTCTCCCAGCTGGTGCGCGCCTATCAGGATATGTTCCGCGTGCGCACGGTCCGTCGACGCGGGGGGAGCTCCATTATCTACGTGAAGCTCAAGGATCAGGAGTAGTCTGTTTGATCCGACGTAATAAAGCCCCAGAAGTCTCGAACTTCTGGGGCTTTTCGCTGGATCAGCCGGTCGCTGCTTCGCGCCCCAGTTGGAACGCCTTCTTGTTGACGTCGGCGTACTTCGACGGCACCCGGTGCAGAATGGCCTGCTCCCATACGTCGGGATCGGTTTCCAGCAGAGCTGAGAGCGCTGCCAGCAGAATCGTGTTGACCGTGCGCGTGTTTCCGGCTTCCTCGGCCAACGGCAGCGCGTCGACGACGATGACCTTGCCGGCGCGCTCGCGCAACGCGGCGAGGAGGGCGTCCTCGTCGGGATAGGTCGCGTCGCCCACGCTCGCCGACATCGGCGTGATCTGCTGGTGGTTGACGATCACGATGCCGTCCTCGTGCAGCCAATCGATCCAGCGGGCAGCCTCCAGCAGCTCGAAGGCCATCAGGACGTCGACCGCCCCCTTTTCACAGGTGGGCGAGCCTACCGTGGGCGCCCAGCGGATGTGACTCTCCACCACGCCGCCGCGCTGTGCGAAGCCGTGGACCTCGGACTTCTTCGCGTCCAGTCCCAGATCGAGCCCTACTTGTGCTGCGATGTCCGAGGCGGTGAGGATCCCCTGACCGCCGACGCCGACAAATAAGAAGTTCATGCGTTCGACCATACTATGCCTCCCATGTGTGCATGTCTGTCGTCCCAGGATGGGGAGACGACTACTGATTGAATTTTTTTCAGGACGCTTCCTCCGGACCGTGTCCTTTTCCCTTCATCAACAGATAGCCGACCAGGGACGCCAGGATCGTCGCGCCGGTCAGGAGCCAGGTCGAACCCGGCACCCGCTTGATCCGCGCCCATAGCCCGCGCCGTTGGCGCCGCTCCCGCGTCTGTTCGACGAGGATCTCCTTGAACTCTCCGTCCGGCAGGGAAGCGATGAGCTGGCTCAGGCGATCTCGCTCCGTTTGATGTTCCTGGGCGGCACGTTTTTTCTTGAGCAGCTCCTCGTAGGCTTCCACGGTCTCCTCAACCACGTTCGACCAGTCGAGATCCTGCACCCGCGTCCGGGCCCGCTCACAGAACTCCTTGTACTCCTCGGGGGAGAGAGAGCAGATCCGTTCGACGCAGCGGGCAAACTCCTTGGGTGACGTGTCAGGAGGTAGCCGACAGCCGACGGCGTCGTCCACCAGCTCCCCAATGGTCTCGTTGGTCAGCCCCACGACCGGGGTGCCGGAGGCCAGCGCTTCTATGATGACGAGGCTTTGCACTTCCATGGTGGAGGCGGAGACAAAGACGTGCGTCTCCGCCAGATTGGGCGGGATCTCCTTGTGGGGAATCTTTCCGAGAAAGGCCACGTTCTCCAGGTTGTGACGGTCGCGGAAGCGCTTAAGCCGGCGTTCGTATCCTGGGGTGAGGGCGCCGCCGATCAGGCGCAATTGATAGGCGGTGGGTAAGTGAGTCATGACTTCCAGGAGATAGCTCTGGTTCTTCCGCTCGCTGATAAAGCCGACGAAGGCTAGCACCTTCTCCTTGCGCTCAATGTCCGGGATGCTACAGTCTTCGTATTTCGCCAGGTCGCGTCCGTTGGGGATGATAAAAACCTTGCCTTTATAGCCAAACTTACGCAGACTCTGCAGGGCCGATTTGTTCAACGCGATGATGGCGTCGCAGTTGTCGTAGAAATCGGTCAGCGCCTCTCGGGCCACCGTCTCGCTGAGCGACGTCTGGAGCAACTTCACGTCTAGTGCGTCGGTGGCGCCGAACTTAAAGATGTCGTGGGGGAGTACGTGGCTGGTGTGGACGAAAGGCACCATGTGCATCTTGGCCCATACTTGTCCCACCAGGCCGATGAGCGCCGGATCGTGAGCGTGGACGACGTCAGGATTGAAGTCGTCGAGGAAGTCAAAGATGCTGTTGACCGTCTTGCCGGAGAGCGCCGGCATCCAGAACTCTCCCTGGCCTGCGGCCCGTATACCGAAGATCTGATAGTTGCCCTTCTTGACGTGAGGGGCGGTCTGTTCAGCCGGACAGATCATGGCCGTCTCGTGGCCCATCTCCGCGAACTTGTGCGCTATCTCGTGGGCCACGCGACCCTCGCCGCCGCCCTGCCCCTCCTTGAACAATGACGTGAATGCGACTTTCATTTTCCCTCCTCCTTGATTTCTCCTTCGAACGCGCTGGACGTTTCCGCCGGTACGTCTGCGCCCCGGGTGTCGAAGTCGAAACGCTCGAATACCTCAGCGAATTCCGTGACGATCTGCGCTCGCGTCAGGCCCATCTCCTGCAGACTGTACTCGTGTTCGCTCTCGTGCCGGCGCGAGCGCTTGGTCGCGGTCACCAGCTGCTCCGCGAACTCCTCGTTCAAGGGGAGCTCCAAGCGGCGGTAGATCTCGGTGACCGTTGCCTTGACGTTCTGCGTCAGTCTGTCGAAGTTGACGATAACGTGCTGGTTGCGGGGTAGTTGAGCCAGGCGCTCCAACGGATAGGTGTACCAGTGCTTCGCCATCTCCAGGACGAAGTCGCGGCACATGTAGGGCTCCGGTGGGTCGCCCAAAATCTGCCACTCCTCTTCGGTCAGGCTGATGTAGGAGGGGATCATGTCCAGGGGATTGCGGGCCAGGTAGATGAACTTGGCATGGGGAAAATGTCGGTGGAGGGTGTCGACCAGGGGAGAGTACGAGGGATCTTTGGCCAGGTAAAGTCGATTCTGGACGCCGTGGAAGTGGAGATGGCGCTGCAAGCAGCCCTTGTAGAAGCGCATGATCCGCGCCTTCTCCCTTTCCGGCATCTGTGTGTCGAAATACGTATACGGGTCGGCTTCTTCTGTCATGGCGGCGAACGTCCAGACCTTCAGGGCCGACCACATGTGTAGCAGCAGGTATTCGTCTTCCTCGGGCGCGCGCAACGCGATTCTATGGATGACGTTTTCTTCCTGCCACCGCTTTTCCCACGCGTGGACCTGATCGCGGAGCAAGTGTCCAAGTTTGCGATCCAGGTCCATCAACGCCAGGAGCACCTTGCGCATCGTGATAGATGGCGCGAAGAACATCTCCCACATACGCATGGAACAGAAGTTCTCGCTGTCCTTCGCCAGCAGACGGTGCAGAAACGTCGTCCCGCTTCTAGGATTCCCGATGATGAAGATGGGTGTGTCGATTTCTACCTGACGATATTGGCGAAAGAAAATATCGTCCAGCCCCAGGCCGCACCACGTGATGGCCTCGAGCGCGGGATAGGCCGCGGCGAAGAGTACCAGCCATCCGATACGCTTAGGGGAGAGCCGGTACGGCGTTCCTTGGCTCGTGAACAACGAGCGCCCGGCGAAGCGGAATAGGTTGCGAAAGTTGAAGCTCATGGATAGGCTGCCATCCTGCCTATTCGTGGGGTGCGATGGCGTCCACGGGACAGACCTGCATGCAGACGGTGCAGCCGGTGCAGAGCAGCCGGTCAATGCGCGTCTTGTGCTGGCCCGTCTTCTCGTAGACCTCGTCGCGCTTCAGAATCGCCGGACAGCCGACGCGTAGACAGGCGCCGCAGGCGATACATTTCTCCGGATCGACCGTCATCTTGGGTTGTAGATGGAAGTACGGCGTGAAGACGCAGGCGCCGCGCACGACCAGGACCGCTGGCCCTTCTTCGTGGGCCATGGCGTCCTTCAATCCCTCGCGCACCTCCTCGACGTTCCAGGCGTCGACCTCCCGCACGAAGTTGACGCCCATGGCCTTGGCTACCTCGGCGATGTCGATGTGGACGCCTTCCTCGCCCTGCAAGGTGATGCCCGTGCCGGGATGTTCCTGTTGACCCGTCATGGCCGTGATGCGATTGTCCAGCACGGCGACGTTGATGGCCGAGTTGTTGTAGACGGCGGCAGCCAGCGGGGCCATGCCCGAGTGGAAGAAGGTGCTGTCGCCGATGGTAGCGACGGCGTATTCCTGACCGCCGGCCTTCTTGAAGCCGTGGGCCATGCCGATGCTGGCGCCCATGGAGATGAGCATATCCATCGATTCGAAGGGCGGCAGTACGCCCATGGAGTAGCAGCCGATGTCGCCGGCGATGACGGAGCGGCTCCGGCTGCGTCGTAGATTATAGAAGAAGGCGCGGTGCGGACAGCCCGGGCAGAGCGCCGGGGGTCGGGCGGGGATGGTGACCTCGTCGACCGCGGCTGCGGGCTGGGGCGGCGCCTCGACGGGCAGGTCCGCTTCCAGCGCGGCGGCGCGCACCTTGGAGAGCGTCAGCTCGCCGCACATCGGAAAGACGTCCTTGCCGTGAGCGACGTCGATGCCCGCGGCCTTCAGCTGGTCCTCGATAAAGGGGTCCAACTCCTCCACGACGATCAGCTGCTCCACCTCCGCGGCGAAGTCGCGGATCATCTGCAGCGGCAGCGGATAGCTCATGCCCAGTTTGAGGATGCTGTAGTCGGCGAAGATCTCGCGCACGTACTGGTAGGCGATGCCGGTGGTGACGATGCCCAGCGAGGTGTCGCCCCACGTGATACGGTTGATCTCAGCCGTCTCGGCCCAGGCCGCCACGTCCTTGAGGCGCTGCTCGATCTCCGGGTGGCGCTTGCGCGCGATGGCGGGGATGATCACGCGCGTGACCTCGGCCTCGCGCTTGAACTTGGGCAGCGGCTTGAACTCGCGCTCCTCGGGCACCGTGGCCTCTACGGCGGACTTGGAGTGCGAGAGCCGCGTCGTCGAACGCAGGATCACCGGCGTCTTGAACTGCTCGCTGACGTCCAACGCCACGCCGACGAAGCGTCGCGCATCCTCGCTGTCGGACGGGTCCAGACATGGGAACTTGCCGAAGCGCGCGTACTGACGGTTGTCCTGCTCGTTCTGCGAGGAAAAGGCGCCGGGATCGTCGGCACTGACCAGCACCAGACCGCCCTTCACGCCGGTGTAGGAGACCGACATCAGGCTGTCGGCGGCGACGTTGACGCCCACGTGCTTCATCACGGCGAGGGTGCGCCCGCCACCGAACGAAGCGCCGATGGCGTTATCCAGGGCGACCTTCTCGTTGCTCGCCCACTCGGCGCGGATGCCGGGGTAACGGGCGAAATTCTCCAGGATCTCCGTTGAGGGGGTGCCAGGATAAGCCGAGGCGTAGTGTACGTCCGCCTCCCATGCCCCCAGAGCGATAGCTTCGTTGCCGGACAGTAGATGTTTCATCAAAAGACTCCTTTGATTCTGCTGGAAAGGACTGTACTGTATGGATGTCGATGGCTGGGCGTGGTTGCGGAGCGTTTGTGTTGACTGTCGACGCGAACCGCTTCCTCGCCTCTAGCTCCGGAGCGCCGATAATGCGCCCAGTTATTATACAAAACGGTGTCTGTTCGTGAACGTGCCAGTTGTCCTAAGCCAAGGGTCATCTATGACACACTTCAGGAGGGCCTGCATTGCTTCTGGGTCGGCGGCGTCGACTGTGCTTTTGAGGTAGTGCTGTATAATCAACCCTGTCCCTCCTTGGTCATCGTTCTCCTCGCGTCACGCCACGTCGACGGCTTCGCTGCGCTCGCCGCCCGCTACTATGAGTATACCCGAAAGTTTGAGAAAGGCCTATCCAGTTGTGCAGGTGGGAACTTCTACGATTGCCCGATGCTATGTTGAGGGGGGGGGTGGTACACTAGTGAGGCTGCCTTGTCTAGAGTGCAGTCGGGAGGATAGAGATAGAAATGAATCAGAGAAGTAAAAGACGCCGCTGGGTGCTCAAGGTGGTCCTG
>CAZCPK010000046.1:0-4110 GCA_964500755.1 uncultured Anaerolineales bacterium | reverse complement strand
CTGGGCTCGACCGGGATCTCGGCGCTCAGCAATCTGGGGTTGCTTCAGCATTCGTCGGTCGTGGAGCGACTGAGTGAGACTCAGAAACTCTACCTCCAGGAGGCGATACACCTGCGCCGAACGTTGGGCGACGCCGTCTGGACAGGGTGGGGCACTGCGGAGATCCCGTTCATCGTCTACAATGAGCGTTATGCATTTCTGGTTGACTACGCCGGAGAGCCGCCGGTCGGGTGGCGGACGGTGCCGGAGGGGACCCCGCAGGGCAACGCCTGGGAGGTGGTTCCGGACGATACCTTCAACGGGGCGCCATATTACCGCTCGCCGCTGCCCGACTCCGGCGAGACGCCGCAAGCGTTCACTGTTCGGTTGGGGGAAACGTGGTCCGCCAGCCTGGGCACGCTAGAGGCCATGCGTATTGGCCTGGTCGAGGGGCTGCGTGAGCAGCTGCCGTCGCCCTTGGATGGGTTGGTGCCGTACCGTCTGGTGCTGCACTTGCTGCTTGGCTCTGGAGAACAGTACGTCGCGGCGCTGCTCCACGAGAGTTTCCACGCGTATCAGGGAGAGATCGCTTTTGAGAAGTTGCGCACCGGTGAGGAGCAGCTGTGGTTAACGTCCGACTACCCGGCGCAGGAGGACGCCCACGTCGCGTTGTGGAAGGACGAGCTGCTCCTGCTGCGTGATGCCGTGCGCGCCGAGACCGACGCCGAAGCGGCGGACCTGGCGCGCCAGGTCCTGGCGCAGCGTGATCGCCGCCGGGCCCAGCTTGACGCCTCTCTGATCCGCTACGAGCAGTACCGTGAGTGGGTCGAGGGACTGGCGAAGTACACGGAGATGGAGATCTGGGGAGAGGCGACGAGTACCCCGACGTATACGCCGGTGACGGGCCTCGGTGACGTGCGGGAGTTCCGGGCGTACGAGACGTACGCCCGCCATCGGTCGCAGCAGGTGGCTCAGATCGCCCGTATGGCGAGCGACGATGGCGACGGTCGCTTCTACTACAGCGGCATGGCGCAGGCCGCGCTACTGGATCGTCTGGCGCCTGGTTGGAAGGACGAGATTCTGGCGCCGGACGTTTTCTTGGATGACTTGTTGAGAGAGGCACTACAGGATTGATTGAAGGAGGTTAAGTTGGTGTGATTGTGAGTTTGTTGGATATCGTCTTTAGCGTTAGTTTTGGTTCTGATTGGCAGTGGGGGCTGCACAGGGGGGATGGCCCAATGGAAGCAGGGTGAACCGGTGCAGTTTCCTGCCGAAGCCGTCGAGCTTGACGATCTCAAGCTCCTCATTGATCGGGATGGGGCTGACCTGACTTTTGAGGTGCGCTGTATGGTTGCGACGGACTACCGTGAGCTTGAGGTGCGGGTGCACACCGAGGATCAAGTTCATGCCGCTGCCTATAGCATTGCGTTTGCAGATAGCCTTGCGCCTGCAGATGAGGCAAACGTCGTCACCTGTGAGCCGGGCCGCGTGCATTTAGAAGGTCGCGTGCCGGTCTTCCAGACGCTGGAGACGGGAGAGTCGCTGCAGGTGCAGCTGGAGTTCGAACGTCCCGATGGCTTTGGTGCGTCCCAGGCCCACTTCTACCTGCTGGGAACCGACGGGCGGCTGCGGGATGGCGGCGGTTCCGTCTGGAAGTAGTTTTCTCCAGGGGGGACACTCCGGTATTAGGGAGGCGTCCCCCCTCGCCTGTTCACGGGAAGAACCCTAAGGGCCTTTGGCGCGAATGTAGGCTTGTACGTCCGCGTTGTAGACGATCTCCTCGACGTGAAAGACGGCCCACGGTGAACCCTCGTCGAACCAGGTCGCGGCCGCTTCGGTCGGCAGGGTGTGACCATCCACCGCGCCCCAGGCCCGGACCTCGTCGATCCACAAGGTCAGCTCCTCGCTTTCCGTTCTCTTGTAGCGCAGGGCCTCGAGGAGCTGGAGGCGGCCGCTTTCCGGGTCGAAGCGGGCGATGAAGCGCTGCTCCCCGTCGCCAAAGGGTACCACCAGCACGGCGGTGATCTCATCGATGGGCTCCCAGCGCACCCGCGAGTCGGTGAGCCAGAGGGCGGGCAGCCAGATGGATTCGGCCCACAGGCCGAGATTGGCGCCCTGGTCCACTTTGGGGCCTTCGGCGACCCCAACGGGCAGTTCCATCCGCCCGCTGCCCTCTAGGTAGTACTCGTTGACCTTGAAGATGGGGACGCCGAAGAGGGTCGTCTCGATGTAGTGGCGATAACCTTGCCCGGCGTCGTGGGTGAAGCGGAACCGGGCCGGGAAGGTGATGCCCTGAATGCGCATGCTCGCCCGTCCCGTGATCACCGCCGATTCGATCACCGGCACGCTGTCGCCGTAGAGCTGCCGGTAGAAGCGCGCCACGGGCGTGGGCAGATCTTCCGGTAGAGGAACCGTCTCCAGGGCTCTGGCTTGTTGAGGGAAAGGGGTAAATGGACGGGGCTTGATCTGCAATCCGATCCAGCCTAAAGCGAAGACGCCTACTACTGCTCCGAGAAACGTCAGTATGATTCTCACATTGTCTCCCATGTTCCTAACGTACCTTGAGCAGCAGCAACAGCAACAGCGGCGTGAAGACGGCCTGTAGTAGCATAAAGCGGACCAGTACCTGGCTGTTGGACCAGCCGAGCTGTTGGCGCACGTGGTCGTGTAGCGGATAGCGCACGTGTTTGAAGATGCCGATCTTGAAGAAGCGCAGCAGCGCGACCTTGAGCAGTCCCGTCGCGCCGTTGAGCAACACAATCCCCGCGACGACGAAGATGAGGAAGGGATTGCCGCTGGCTAAGATCAATACGCCCATCAGGAAGCCGATGGAGCGGGAGCCGGCATCGCCCATCAACACCGCGCTGGGCAGCGCGTTATGCCAGAGATAGCCTGCCAGACATCCCGCCATAATGAAAGCGAGCATCGCCCACTGGGCCCCTTCGGGGTAGTGGGGGACCAGTAGGTAGGCAGAGATATCCTGGTGGCCCACGATGCCGTAGAGGATGCCGCCCAGATAGACGAAGCCTAGCAACGAGAGGCTGCCGGAGAGACCGTCGACGCCGTCGGTACAGTTGGTCGCGTTGATGGAGAGCCAGATGAGCCCCGTCGCCAGGGGCACGAAGAGCCAGGGTGTGAGGGTGAGGGACGTCTTAAAAAACGGCAGCCACACCGTGAAGTCGGTGAGGTTACAGAGGGAGAGCGCGCCGAGGAGGGCGATAGCCAGGTCGATGATGGCCAACCGGTACTCGCTCCAACCGCCATTCTGGTCGTCCAGATACCCCTCCAGGGCAGCTAGCAGCAGACAGCCCAGAATCTGCAATGTGTACCAGCGAAAAGGCATGACCAGAAGGCAGGCCAAAATGAAGATGGGGATGAAGATAATCCCGGCGCCCACAGGTTTTCCCACGCTCTGGAGCGCGGCGACGGCGTGGTCGCGTCCTTGATCGCGTGGTAGCAGGTGCCAGAGTCGCGGGAGTAGGTACCAGGTGGCGACCGCGGCGGTCATTACCCCCAGGCCGATCAGGAAAAGATAGGAGGTGAAGAGACGAAAGGGGCCAAAAAGGGGGAGGAGCTGCTCGCCTAACCAGTGCAGCACGTGTTTTTTTCCCTTCGCTCTACTACGCCAACGATGACGTATCGTGATCTGACATATGTGGTATTCAAACGGTAAATTTCCTTTCCAGCTCAGTATTCGTGACGGACGATCTTCTCTGGCGATTCCCTGTGAAGGATAACGAGAATTCAACGAAAGTCAAACGCCTGCGCATTGAGAAGCGTGCATGAAGGTGAGTGAGGTGCTTCTAGACGCTCATCAATCTCAATGATTACCCAATAAATAAGGCTCGTAGTCAGGCACGAAACGGAGTGGAGTGCCGTTTCGACGCCACTTTGCTGCGCTTGCCTTGGAGGCTTGGTGCCTCACTACGAACATTCCAGAGCTGATTGATAAATTTGTGCAATCTTGTTAATAAGAGCGATAGGCTCTTTCTCTGCGTGCTCAGCGTTCTCTGGACTGAAAAATCGCTGGACGCCGTGAACGACAGTAGACTTATGGGAAATCCCCAGATTGTTTTTCTTGACAACGATGAAGGTTTTGTGTTATTATGGTATTGGAACCGGTTCCAGTAT
>CAZCPK010000045.1:0-14211 GCA_964500755.1 uncultured Anaerolineales bacterium | reverse complement strand
GCCGGCGGTGATCGTAGACCTGGTCGCCGGAGAAGAAGAGCAGGTCGGGGTCCTGGCGTTCGATGTTCTCGACGATATCCGTCCGCGGTCCGCGGTCCTTGTTCGAGTTGCCCGTGAAGGCCGCGACGACGATCTCGTCCTTATCCACCGGATCCTCGCGGATCAGGCCGGTGTAGAAGGCGCGCTCCCCGTGAGCCACGCGGTAGGCGTGCTCCCGGTTGGCGTCCCACGCCTCCACGCGAAAGACCGCCGTCCAATCCGGCGGGTCCACCTCGCTCTCGGCGACCTGTACCCAGCGTCCCGCTTGCTCGATTTCCAGCCGTACTGTACGCTCCGCCGTTGCCGGGAGTTCGTAGAGCTGCGCCGACAGCTTCAAGACGTTATCGTGGACGGTGTAGAGCGTGAAGCAAATCACGTCCTCCGGCGGCACTCGGGTTATGCGCCACGGTAGCTCGCGGAGCCGGGCCCGGATCCCGCCCACCCCAAAGAGCAATATGGCAGCTGCCGCGCCCAAGCCAAACAGCGATAGGACGATACGCGCGCTACGTTTCACAGCGTGCGTCCGGTCTCCTTCTTGTTGCATGGAGTTCTCCGTGCGGTGGCGCGTGAGCTACCCAAGCTCCTCCATCTCTCCGGTGACGGTGAAGACGACCCGCTCACAGAGGTTGACCACCCGGTCGGCGGCGCGTTCCAGGTTGTGGGCGGCCCAGAGCAGGTAGTTGGCCTGGCTCAGACTCTTGGGGTCGCTGATAATGTAGGTCATCAGCTCCCGATAGACCTGGTCGTAGAGCTGATCGACGTTATCGTCATCCTCGGCGATGGCCCGCGCCAGCTCCACGTCCCGTTGAATGAAGGCGTCCAGGGCGCGATGCAGCATCGAACGGGTCTTCTCGGCCATGGCCGGCACGTCGATCAGCGGCTTGAGCAAAGGGTGATCCCCGATAAGCAGGTTGATCTTGCCGATGCCCTTGGCATAGTCACCGATGCGCTCCAGTTCGCCCGTGATCTCCAGCACCGCCGCCAGGACTCGCAGGTCCTTGGCGACCGGTTGGCGCAGGGCGATCAGGTTGAGCACCTCCTCTTCAATCGCAAACCGCTTCTCGTTGATGATACGATCCTGCTCCATCAGCTGCTGGGAGCCCTCGAAGTCCCGGGCTTTCAAATATTCCACCGATTGAATCAGGGCGTCCTCGACCATGCTGCCGAGGGCCAGCATCTCGTCCTGTAAAAACTGTAGCTCGCGATCGAACGTCTTCCTAATCATGGTTCACCTCAAGATGTAGGTCTGTGGTCTGGGGCAATTCCCAGGTTTCTAGGTACGTGAGTATCTTCTCTCGAATGCCATCCCGCACGTCGCGGAAAACCTGGAGCCTCTTCTCCTTACTCCCTTCGGCCGCGGCCGGATCGGGATAGCCTATGTGAACGACGTGGCCTGCGCCTAGCCAGGCGGGACAGTTTTCGGCAGCGTGATCGCAGACCGTGATCACCAGATCGAGGTGGGTTTCACGGAACTCCTCGGTGGACTTGGAGCGTTGATCGGAGATATCGAGGCCTAGTTCCGCCATGCCCTCGATGGCCAGGGGGTGGACGTAGCCCGAAGGCTCGGTCCCGGCCGAGACGGCGATCCATTCGTCGCCAAGAAAGTGATTGACCAGGCCCTCAGCCATTTGACTGCGGGCGGAGTTGCCGGTGCATAAGAACAGTACGCGTTTCTTGATCATCTATTGCGTTTCTCCTCTTCTCTGGGACGGATGGTGGGTCCTGAACGGGACGGGCGCTCTTGCAGCCACGTTAGAATACGTTCCTTGAGCTGGTCTCGAGACGCTCGAAATTTCTCCAGTTTCTCCTGTTTGGTGCCCTCGAAGGGCACCGGATCCTCAATGGGCCAGTAGAGACGTTCGCCTACGCCGGGGAAGATGGGGCACTGGGCTTCGGCCTTGGCGCAGACGGTGATCAGATAGCCAAAGTGCATTGTATTCAAGAACTCCTTGATCCCCTTGCTGACGTGTCCTTCCAGACTGATCCCCTCTTCAGCCATCACCTCATAGACCAAAGGATGTATAGGGGCCGGGTTAAGCCCGGCACTGTATACCTCAAACTGGTCGCCGGCGTATTCTCTCAGAAACGCCTCGGCCATCTGGCTGCGGGCCCGATTTTCTATGCAGATAAAGAGGACCCTGGGCTTCTTCTTATTCATAATACACGAATCTCCCGTTACTGTCTATTTTATCCTGGTGGCTCTTTGGGGTTTCGCCGGATGCACAGGCAACGTTTGCCACGCGCTTCCTGTCACAACGCAGAAAAGGTCCGATGAGCCCCACTAGCACGAGCGCAGCCTACTGCGCTACTTTTAGGGCTTACTCACTCTACTACCCGGCAAAGTCCAAGAGACCCATCCTGGTCTAACCGAAACGTCCGGTGATGTAGTCCTCGGTGTACTGGTTCTTGGGATTGGTGAAGATCTCCTTGGTACCCCCAAATTCGACCAGTCGACCGGTGCGACTCTCGTCGGTGTAGAAGAACGCCGTGTAGTCGGAGACGCGGGCCGCCTGCTGCATGTTGTGCGTGACGATGATGATGGTGTAATTCTTCTTCAGCTCGCGGATCAGCTCCTCGATGCGCAGCGTCGCGATGGGATCCAGTGCCGAGGCCGGCTCGTCCATCAGGATGACGTCGGGCTCGACCGCCAGCGCGCGCGCGATGCAGAGGCGCTGTTGCTGTCCGCCGGAGAGCTCCAGGCCGGACTTGCTGAGGTCGTCCTTGACCTCGTCCCAGAGCGCTGCCCCCCGCAGACTGCGTTCGACGATCTCCAGCAGCTGATTTTTGTCGTGGGTACCGTTGACGCGCGGCCCGTAGGCGACGTTCTCGAAGATGCTCTTGGGGAAGGGGTTGGGCTTCTGAAAGACCATCCCAATGCGGCGGCGCAGATCGACGGGATCCATCTCCATGATATTTTCGCTGTCCAGGAGCACGGCGCCGGAGACCCGCGTGTCTGGGATCAGGTCATTCATGCGGTTAAAGGTGCGCAAGAACGTGCTCTTGCCGCATCCTGAGGGGCCGATAATGGCCGTGACCTGCTGGGCGGGGATCTGGATGTCGATATCATGCAGCGCTTGGAAGTCACCGTAGTACATATCAAATTCGCGAGTTTCCAACTTTGTTTCCATTGTAGATGTAGACATGCGTTAATTCCTCCAGATAATATCCTGGTTCACACTAAGCTTTGCCTGTGAGACGTCTCTGCAGGCGGGCGCTGAAAACGTTGATGAAGAGATTGATCAAGATGATCGTGACGACCAACACGGCGCCGGTGCCCATGGCTTTGTCGAAGGCGGCCGTGTCGTTGGCGAGATAGTAGAGGTGCAAGGCCATGGTCCGCCCGCCGGATCCCAGGAAGTCCCGGGTGTGCAGGATGGGGGAGGGGGGCATGCGGTAGCTGCCGCCCAGGGTGACGAAGAAGACCGCGGTCTCACTGACGACGCGCCCGACGCTCAGTACGATGCCCGTGATGATGCCGGGCAGCGCGGCGGGCAGGACGACTTTCCAGTTGGTCTGCCACTGGGTGGCGCCTAGCGCCAGGCTACCCTCACGATACGAGCGGGGGACGGTCAGCAAGGCCTCCTCGGTGGTGCGGATGATAACCGGCAGGATCAGACAGGCGCCGGCTAACCCCGCTGAGATCATGGAGAAGCCGAAGCCCATGGTCGTGACGAAGAGGGCGTAACCGAAGAGCCCGAAGATAATGGAGGGCACGCCCGCCAGCGTCTCGACGCCGAAGCGGATGATGTTTACGACGCGCCGTTGCCATCCGCTGCGGCCCTGCATCTCGCCGGCGTACTCCACCAGATAGATACCGGCGCCGACGCCCAGGGGCGTGGCGATGAAAATGGTCAGGAGCGCCAGGTAGAGCGTTGAGACGATGGTCGTGGAGATGCCACCTTCCCCCGAGAGGCCACCGCGGGGACGCGTGGTCAGGAATTCCCAGTCGATCACCTTGGCGCCTTCCAGCACTACGTAGCCGACGACGGCGAGCAGGATGGCGACGGTCAGGACGCCGGCCAGCCAGAGCACGCCGAACGCGAGGCTCTGGATGATGCGGCGGCGTTGTAGTTGAGATTCGATTGCGGCTTGCTGCTTTGTCGTTTTCAGGGTCATTTCTTGCGTGGATTCCATGGTTTCTTCCCTTGTCATATCACGCGCTGTGTTTCTTCATCAGCAAACGCGCTGCGGAGTTGACGAGCATAATCAACACAAAGAGGACGACGCCGGTGGCGAAGAGGCTACTCTCGTGCAGGCCGGTCGCGTAGCCGATCTCCACCGCGATGTTTCCCGTCAGGGTTCGCGCCTGACGTAGAAAGAGCGTCACCGGATTGTCATTCAAGGGCGAGGGGAAGACGACCGAGTTGCCGATGACCATGATCATGGCCATCGTTTCCCCCAATGCCCGGCCTATCCCCAGAATGATGGCGGCGATGATACCCGAACGCGCTGCCGGCAACACGACCTTGGTCAGCGTCTGCCAGCGGGTGCTGCCCAGCGCCAGGGCGCCCTCTCGATATTCTCGAGGCACGGCGCGAATGGCGTCTTCCGCGATGTTGGTGATGGTCGGCAGGATCATCACCGCCAGCACGATGGATGCCGCCAGGATCCCGAAGCCGGAATTGCCCGGCACCTGGAGCTGGCGCACCAGCGGGACGATAACCACCATGCCGAAGAGCCCGTAGACGACCGACGGAATCCCTGCCAGCAGCTCAATGGCGGGACGGACCACCGCTCGCACGCTGTCCGGCGCGATCTCCGCCAGGAAGAGGGCGCAGCCGATGGAGATTGGAACGCCCAACGCGATGGCGCCAATGGTAACCAGAATGGAGCCGAAGACCATGGAGAGAATGCCGTATTGGTCCTCACCCGGCCGCCAGACCCTGCCCAGCAAGAACGTCTGTAGCCCGAATTCCCGGAAAGCGGGTAGACTCTCGCGCAGCGTGAAGAGCGCGATGAGAAAAACGATAAAGACAGAGATGAAAGCACACAGTAGTAGGACGTATTTCACCACACGATCTACAAGATAGGATAGTTTCATCTTTCCTCCTGACTTACCTTTCGATGTCGAAGCGCAGCGATCTCCAGAGACCGCTGCGCTCGACTCTTTACGTTGCAACTCAATTATTCTATGGGAATGTAGCCTTCGGCGGCTACGATTTCCTGGCCTTCTGCGCTGAAGATGAAGTCCAGCCAGCCCTGTACCACGTCACTGGGCTCACCGCTGGTTATCATGTTGAGCGGACGGACGACGGGGTAAGCGCCGTTGGAGGCGTTGGCGGGGGTAGGCGCGGTGTCGTCAACTTCCAGCGCCTTGACGGAGTCGTCGAGGTAGCCGAAGGAGAGGTAGCCGATGGAATCAGGGGTGGTGGAGACGGTGGTGCGGACGGAGCCGTTAGAAGGCTGCAGGATGGCGGTATCGGCGATCAGTTCCTCGCCCATGACCATGTCCTCGAAGGCGGCGCGGGTGCCGGAGCCTTCCTCGCGGGAGACGACGGTGATCGTAGCGTCGGGCCCGCCGACCTCGCTCCAGTTGGTGACGTTGCCGGCGAAGATGTCGCGGACCTGCTGGAGCGTCAGGCCGTCGATCTCAACGTCGGAGTGCGCGGCGATGGCGATGCCGTCGTAGGCGATGGCGATGGGCCGGATCTCAGGATACTCTTCCAGCTCGGAGTCCTTGACCTCGCGGGAGGCCATGCCCACGTCGACGGTGTTCTGCGCGGCGGATTTGACGCCGACGCTGGAGCCGCCGCCCTGCACGTCAATGGCGACGTCGGGGTACATTTCCATGAAGGCCTCGGTGAAGAGCTCAGCCAGCGGCTGCACGGTGGTAGAGCCCGCGACGCTGATTTCGCCGGAGTACCCGGCGGCTTCTTCCTCTTCTTCCATCTCCTCGCTCTCTTCACTGCCTGGGACGGGGATGTAGCCCTCTTCGGCAACAATCGCCTGGCCTTCTGCGCTGAAGATGAAGTCCAGCCAGCCCTGTACCACGTCACTGGGCTCACCGCTGGTTATCATGTTGAGCGGACGGACGACGGGGTAAGCGCCGTTGGAGGCGTTGGCGGGGGTAGGCGCGGTGTCGTCAACTTCCAGCGCCTTGACGGAGTCGTCGAGGTAGCCGAAGGAGAGGTAGCCGATGGAATCAGGGGTGGTGGAGACGGTGGTGCGGACGGAGCCGTTAGAAGGCTGCAGGATGGCGGTATCGGCGATCAGTTCCTCGCCCATGACCATGTCCTCGAAGGCGGCGCGGGTGCCGGAGCCTTCCTCGCGGGAGACGACGGTGATCGTAGCGTCGGGCCCGCCGACCTCGCTCCAGTTGGTGACGTTGCCGGCGAAGATGTCGCGGACCTGCTGGAGCGTCAGGCCGTCGATCTCAACGTCGGAGTGCGCGGCGATGGCGATGCCGTCGTAGGCGATGGCGATGGGCCGGATCTCAGGATACTCTTCCAGCTCGGAGTCCTTGACCTCGCGGGAGGCCATGCCCACGTCGACGGTGTTCTGCGCGGCGGATTTGACGCCGACGCTGGAGCCGCCGCCCTGCACGTCAATGGCGACGTTGGGATTATTCGATATGAAAGCTTCGGCCAGCAGCTCGGCCAGCGGCTGCACGGTGGTGGAGCCGGCGACGCTGATCTGAACGGTCTCCTCCTCGGCGGGTTCCACGGTCTCTGCTGGCTCTTCCGTGGGGTCCTCGACGGCGGTGGGCTCCGAGGTGGGTGAGCTGCACGCTCCCAGCACCAGGGTTAATATGAGTACAAGCGAAATCCAAAAACGACGCATGTGTAGAATCCTCCTATGGTGTGATAGCATTAATTGACTCAAACTAAATCCTATCACTGCACAGTTAACGCCCTTTCAAAGCAAAGTTAACAGTTTGTTAAGAGGGTGAAAAGGTTGCTTTAAGTTGAGGATCAACTACGCATACGTCGCCCGATTGGTGGGAAAGGGGCGCTAAGGGGTGCTCAGCTGGTGGGCAGAGAGAACGTGAAAGTGCTGCCGTGGCCGACCTGACTGCGGACCCAGATCTGTCCGCCGTGGGCCTGCACGACGTGTTTGGCAATCGCCAGGCCCAGCCCGGTGCCGCCGCCGGCGCGGGCACGGTCGGCCTTGTAGAAGCGCTCAAAGATACGTTCTTGCTCTTCGGCGGGAATGCCCACGCCGGTATCCTGCACGCTGATGTGGATCTCGTCGTCCTTTTGCCGGGCGCGGACCGTGATCTCGCCGCCCTCGGAGGTGAATTTGAGGGCGTTGTGGATGAGATTGGTCAGCACGCGCTGGACCCGCTCGGCGTCCGCCGCAACGGGGGGGAGGGAATCCGGCAGGGCGACCGTCAGGTTGAGTCCTCGACGCTCGGCCTGCGGGCGTAGACGCTCTACCGGCGTCTCTATCAGCGTGTGTACGGCCACCGGGACAATCTGCAACGGTACCTTCCCCGACTCAATGCGCGAGAGCTCCAGCAGCTCCCCGACGAGCTGGGTCATGGCGTTGACCTCGCGCAGGATGTGACCCAGGAAACGTCGGGCGGCCGGGGGATCCTTGATGGCGCCGTCCTGCAACGTCTCAGCGAGCGCGCGCAGCGAGGCCAGAGGCGTCCGCAGCTCGTGGGAGATGTTGCTGATGAAGTCGCGGCGGATCGTCTCCAGGCGTCGGATGCGGGTCAGATCCTGCAGGATCACGAGATATCCGTCGGGAAGGGGGGTGACGATCACCTGGAGGAAGCGTCCCTGGGCGTGATCCGTTTCCAGCGTGGTGCTGCGCTCTTCGTGTCGCTCGCGGCAGGTCTGCCAGATCTCGATCAGCTCGTGATGCCGTGCTACACTGCCAAAGGAATGGCCCAACGCTCGACTTGCCCGAACGTTGAGGATGGACGTCGCGGCCGGATTGATCATCCCGACCTGCCCGTTCGGATCAAGGATGATGACGCCGGCGGCCATGTTATTGAGGATGGTCGTCAGCCGGGTCTGTTCGCCCCTGAGCGCCGTGATCTGCACCTGCAGGCGCTCCGCCATGTGGTTGAAGGCGCGGGCCAGCTGGCCTATTTCATCCTCGGTGGTGGGGAGGAAGCGGGCGTTCAGCTCACCTTTGGCCATGCGTTGCACGACCTGCGTCAATTCTCGGGCGGGTTCGGTGGTGCGATCGGCGATGTAGACGGCGAGGCCCACCGCGAAGAGGGCGGTGATGGCTGTCGCCGTAAGAATGGCGGTATTGAGCTGGCGCAGGAAGGCGTTGATGTCGCTGAGGGGGATGGCGACCCGCACGATTCCTTCGACGTCCGCGACCGTCCCGACGAGTTGCGCTACGTACAGCATCTCCTGCCCGCCGGTTCGACTGAAGCGAATGCGCTCGCCTACTCCACCTTCCAGCGCCTCCTGAATTTCTGGGCGATAGAGGTGGTTATCCATTTGCGTCCGCTCGTACTCCGATTCCCCAATCACCGTGCCGTCCGGCGCGATGACGGTGACGCGCATGTCCAGGAGTTCGCTGTAGCGCCTCGTCTCTGGGTCAAAGTAGAGAGTGTCGTCGCGGTTAGCTAGTCTGGACTTGAGGGTATCCCCGATAAGCCGCGCGTCGCCCCGTAACTGCTCCTGCAGCTGATTGAGATAGACTTCTCGCACGAAGTTGGAGACGTAGAGGTAGAGTCCCGCCATGGCTGCGATGATCAGCAGCACGTAGGGTACCGCGATGCGCCAGCGGGTGCTGCGATAGGACACGTTACCCCTCGAAACGATAGCCTACGCCGCGAACAGTGATGATCCGGTTGGGATTGCTGGGACTGTGTTCGATCTTCTCCCGTAGCCAGCGGATGTGCACGTCGACGGTACGGGTCCCACCGGTATAGTCCCAGCCCCAGACGTCCTGCAGGATCTGGTCGCGGGAGAGGACGTGTCCCCGGTTTTCGGCCAGAAAACGCAGCAGATCGTACTCCTTCGGCTTGAGGTGGAGGATCTCGCCTTTATACACCACCTCACGCCGCTGGGTGTCGATGACCAGATCGTCGAAGATTATCTGCCCCTTCTCGCTTTCGTTCGCTTCAGCTATCTCCTCCTCCATCATCCGTACCCGGCGGAGGAGCGCCTTGACCCGCGCCAGAAGTTCGCGCATGCTGAAGGGCTTGGTCATGTAGTCGTCGGCGCCCACCTCGAGACCCACGACCTTGTCGATCTCGTCGGCGCGGGCCGTCAGCATCAGGATAGGGACGTTCAGTTCTTTCCGTAGGCGCTTGCAGACCTCGATGCCGTCCATGCCGGGCAACATAATGTCAAGCAGCACAAGCTGCGGCTCCTCCTGCAGCGCCAGATGCACGCCCGTTTGGCCGTCCGCAGCGGTCAATACCGTGTAGCCCGCTTGAGAGAGGTTGTACTCCAGGGTCTCTCGGAGGGCCAGCTCGTCTTCTACGATCAGTATTTTCTCTTTCATGACTTTTCCGTTCGGGCGGGGCTCAACCCTGGTTACCCGGTTTACGCAAGCAGCGCGTCACCGCGCCGACGTAGAGACGGTGATAATCTCCTGCGGCATAGATCTCCGTGTCGATCTGCGGTACGGTGAAGTACGCTCCTTCGAGATCCTGCGCGTAGAGCTTGCGACAGAAGAGCGCCAGGCGCGCCTCTGCAAAATAGACCGTGTCGGCTGGCCCCGCGACGGGCGTCAGACCGGTGGCCTCCATCTTATCAACGTCGCGACCGGAGTGGGTGCCGCAGTACATCAGGGCATCGTGATACTGGGGAGCGAAGAAGGTGAGCGTGAAGCTCGCCGCCCGTTCCATGAATTGATAGGTGTAGCGTTGCGGTCGAACGAAGGCGAAGACGACGTGGCGCCCCCAGAGAGAACCGAATCCGCCCCAGCTGGCCGTCATTGTGTTGAAATCTGTGCGGGGGCCGGCGGTGATCAACATCCATTCCTTATCTATTAACTGAAAAGTGTTATCCTGGATCTCCGTTGTCTCAATGACGTCAAAAGAATCTTCCATGTGAACCTCTATACTTTCCCGAGAGCAGCAAGAAACCTCTTGCCTGAGATCAGCATCTACATCCAATGTTGTCACCGGCTTTTTTGGGAATCTCCTCCCCATCCAGTCCGGTATCAGCAGTGTAGCATGGAGTTTGCGCCTGAGCAAGAGGCGCGATGACAGGGCAAACGAAGCGGTTCTAAGGCTTGCTAAGGTTGCTCAGCGCCTCCTGGCAACGCTTACCCAGGTCATCAACCCGGCTGCGTTTGCCTGGTGCGCGGCTAAGCACGTTCTGCGACATTGGCGCGGGTCTTCGCTGACCACTCGCTTCGAAATCCCTGACAACGGGCACAGGGTTTGCCGATGGTCAGGTTTTACACCTTTTAGCGTGGGTGTTTATGAGTATAATTAGATAGAATGACTGTCTGGCTGTTTGCCGCACAAGGACAGCTGCTTGAGGCCATCGTCCGTATGATGATCAGCTCGCCAGTCCTGCGTTTTTTTAAATGTCCGGCCTTGTTAAACTTCCTGTTGGCTATTTTTTCTTTGACATATTTGAGTGAGTATGCTAAAGTGGCATGGGGTGGGGGCACTGGTCAGCTGGAACGTCACTTTAAGACCGTCATCATACGATAGAAGTTCCCGTCTTTGCGTCCGTTACACGGCTTGGCTCTACTGAAATAACTAAATATCTCACCACAGAGAAACAGAGGGCACAGAGAAAATAAGAGTGTACTTAAATAAAATTAACCAAGTACGCTTTTTTATGAATTTCTATTAATACCTTTTTAATATTTACCTCAGAGGTCTCTGTGTCTCAGTGGTTCAGATGCTTTTCTCAGTAGAGTCACGGCTTGGAACGCCTAAATTGTCCTCAACATTCTAGCTGAAATCATTGGCCTAGTCCGCACAAGGAGGCAACGTGTGTGAGAACCGAAGCATCTTGATTGTAGACGATGAAGCCTTTATCCGGGTCCTCTTAGTTCAAGCGCTAGAAGAATTGGCGGATCAAGGTGTGGAACTGTTAACGGCATCCGATGGTGAGGAGGCGCTGGACGTTGCTCTGGAACACCAGCCTGACGTGATCTTCCTCGACGTGATGATGCCTCGACTGGATGGGTACGAGGTCTGTCGGGCGATAAAGGAAGCCGACGCCCCCTCGTATGTCATTCTGCTGACGGCCAAAGGTCAGATGTTGGATCGAGAGAAGGGGAAGGCCATGGGCGCGGACGAATACGTCACCAAGCCCTTTGACCCCGATTACATCTTGAAGCGCGCTGCTCAGGTGCTGGATCTTGAAATTGGTGATTGGTAAGCCGTGAACTACCTGCGTTTATGAAGGGTTGCGATGCGTAGCTCTTTTTTCCCCAGGTACATGCTGTCTCGCCCCGTGTTATCCTTTGGGGGGCTCTTCTGGGTAGCGATGGTTGTCGTGATGATCGCCTTTCAGGGCGAGTTGCTCTTTGATGGCACCCTGTGGTTGGACTTCTATCCTCAACCCGGATGGGTCGAAATGCGATTGCTGTCGACGACCCCTCTGCAGGCGGGCGATCAGATCACATCCGTCGATGGTCGTTCTCTTGACGTGTGGGTAGAACAGACGTTGACGGGGACGGGTGCGGGGTGGCAGGCGGGCACGCGCGTGCCGTACACGGTCCTGCGCGACGGTGAGGCGCGTTCCCTGGACGTCGTCCTGGTTAATGTGCCTCTGGGACGTCTGATGCTCTCGCGTCTGGGGCTCTTCCTGCTGGCGCTGCTTATGTTGGGGAGTGCGATCTTCTTGTTAAGCAAGTTTCCGCACCGTCAAGGCGTGGGGCTCTTTTCTCTCCTAGCTTTGGCTATGTTGCCGCCGCTGTCCCTTCAGAGCCACGTAGGATCTCTGACGTTCCCCTGGCTTTTTGGAGCGCAAAACGTCCTTAAGCTATTGGGACGCGCGCTGGCGTGTAGCGCGCTCTTGCATCTTTCGTTGATTTTTCCTTTACCCAAACCTTCACTCAAGGGACATGAGCGTTGGCTGAATGGCATACATCTTGTGAATCCCGTGCTCTCCGTCCTGCTGGGGACGTTGCTTGGGCATTCGCCCGTGGAGCGTTTGATCTTGACCTGGCGGGTGAGTGTTGGATTGGGATTGGGGATGTTGGTTGTGGCCGTCGTGAGTTTTCTCGAGACCTACGTCGCGGTGCGAAACGTCACCGTTCGGGGGCAACTGCGTTGGCTGGGGTGGGGGATCATTTTAGGCGGTTTTCCTTATATTCTCTTTACCGCTTTGCCCGAGATCTTCACGGGGCAGCCCCTGATGGGAATCCGCATCACGTCCTTTTTGCTCTTACCGATCCCTTTGGCTTTAGCGATTTCCATCGCCCGCTATCGCCTCTTTGACGTTGACGTCTTGGTCCGTCGCCTCGTGATATTGGGTGGCTTTATCCTGGTGCTTATCGGTATCTATCGCCTGGCGGTCTGTGGCTTGGACGTGACGCTCAGGGCGCTCGGCGTCTCGCTGCACGAACGCATGATCGTCTTCCTGGCCGCCTTTCTCGTTGCCTCGCTCTTCTGGAACTATCAGGCGCGGCTTCCTCGGCTTTTAGGGCATTTTCTCTTTCGCACCCGTGGCGCTCCCGACCGGTTGCTGAACGAGATGAGTCAACGCCTGGCTCAGATGGTGCGCGTTGATGATATGGTTGCATTGTTGACACGTACCGTTCCCCAACGGTTGGGAGCCACGTGTGGCTGCTTGCTTCTCCTTGCGGAGGGAGATGCGCGGTTTATCACGCTTGGGGAGCATGCCTTTCAGCTCTCCGACGAGGATTTTATCGAAACCTGGCTTCAGGAGGAGTCGCCGCCCATTCGCGTGGCGCTCCCCCCGGATTGGATGTCCCAAAGCGTGCGGGACACCTTGATTTCCTACGGCGTTGATCTGTTGCTTCCTCTGACGGTTGGCGAGGAACTGGTGGCGATATGGGGGCTGGGTACTCCGCCTTTGCGTCTGCCCTATACGTCGAACGAGGTGCGTGGGCTGCAAACGCTGGGTCGTCAGGCCGCCGTCGCGCTACAAAACGCGCGGCTTGTCCAGCGCCTTGAGGAACACGGTAAGGCGTTGGAGGACGAGATCCGGCGTCGCACCAGGGCCCTGGAGAACGAGCGCAATCGTCTCAATGCGCTGTTGCAAAACATGGTCGATCCTCTGCTGGTGACCGACCCCTTGGGGAAGATCATGCTGGTCAATCCGGCCTTTGAACATCTGCTACAACAATCTGCCCGACATCTGGTGGGTCACAAGCTGCAGGATTTGATGCCTTTGCCCGTCCTCGCGCAGACACGGAAAGAGGTGTTGTCCTCGCCGGGCCAGGTCGAACGTATCCAGTTGCAGTGGCACGAGCGCATACTTAAGGCCTCCGTGACCGCGGTGGGCGATCGTAGCGCCGTTATCTTCCTGTTGCAGGACGCCACCCAGGAGGTTGAACTCCAGCGTATGAAGGCGGAGTTTATCTCTGCCGTCTCCCACAAGTTGCTTACGCCGTTGACGTCGATTCTGGGGTTTGCCAAGCTCACCCAACGTACGTTCGCCCGTGCGATCGAACCCCACCTGCCGGAGAGGCGGGAAGTCCGGCGGACGGCGCAGAGGGTCAGCGGAAACCTGGAGATTATGCAGGAGGAGGGTGAGCGCCTGACTTTGCTGATTAAAGACGTATTGGATGTCGCCGCCATGGACGCGGGGAAGATTATCTGGCGCGATGACTTCTACGATTTTCCTGCGCTGCTGCGGAGAGTCATCGACCATTTGCAGCCCATCGCCCAGAAAAAAGGACTCACTCTGCAGCTACACATTGAGGGCAGGTTCCCGCTGTTCAAAGCGGACCCGGAGCGCATCGAGCAGCTGCTGACGAACCTCGTCTCTAACGCACTCAAGTTCACGCGTGAGGGACGTGTCGTCGTCGCCGCGCGCCGGCTGGAGGGCGGCGCGCGGGTGCGTGGCTGGATAACGCCCGCGTCGGGCGGCGTCGCCGTCTCCGTCCGGGATACGGGGATCGGCATTACGCCCGAGGTCAAGGCGCGGCTTTTTCAGCGCTTCCAACAGATGGAAGACGACAACGGCAACCGTCCCCCCGGTACCGGTCTGGGCCTGGTGATCTGCCGTGAGATCGTCGCGCACTACAATGGGGAGATCTGGGTCTCCTCAGAACCCGGCAAAGGATCGACCTTTACGTTCACGCTCCCTCTGAAACCTG
>CAZCPK010000044.1:0-14218 GCA_964500755.1 uncultured Anaerolineales bacterium | reverse complement strand
TCGACGAGCGAAAACGGCTTCGCTGCCTCACAATGCCCGTAGACGAGAGCAAGGCAAACGCAGCCGGGGTTGATAACATGGACAAACGTCACAGGGAGGCGCTGAGAGGCCTTGGAGAGCCTCGGAACCGCTTCGTTTGCCCCCTCCCTGTGAGGCTTTGACATTCCGCTTACCTCTGATTACAATGTGCTGGATACTGGATTTCGAAGCGAATCGACGAACGAAAACGGCCTTGATGCCTCACAACGCCCGTAAGCGAGAGCAAGGCAAACGAAATCGGGGTTGATGGCTGGAGCAAACGTCGCAGGGAGGCGCTGAGAAGCCCTGGAAAGCCTCAGAACCGCTTCGTTTGCCCGATACTGGATACCGGCTGCTAGAGGCTGGATGCTTGATGAGAGAGATGCTCACGATCAAGAAAAAATTGGAGTAGGAGATCTACATGCAATCACGCGACCGCTTCACCGAACGTTATCAAGACGTACTACAAAACCTGGAATTTGGCGTGACACGGGTGGCAAAGGAGAACCCAGACCTGCTCGATGCTCACGTGGAGCTGGCGTACGAAGCCCTGATCAGCTACTATCGGGCCGAAACGCGGGGGCGCGAGCCTCGGACACCGGACCTCGACGCGCCGATCGACCAGGTCTTCGAAAGCGTCCGCGCTATGGCGGATTTTCGTCTGGGGCGGAATCCGCTCCCGGTAACCGAAGACGGCGGAGAAGAACTCGAGAGGCGACTTCCTCCCCTCACCCTGGACGAGATCATCCAATGCCTCAAACGGCTTCGTAAATCGGTGCGGTTCTGGAGCAAGCGCGGCGGTCGCCGAGGCTACCTGACGTACATCAGTCAATTCTTACCTGAGTAACCTGCGGCTGCAGCAGGACATCAGATCCGCTGCACGCTGTCCAGGCGGCCCGGCATCAAAGAGCAAGTACTGCACCGAGGAAGGGGCGTGGCGTCCACTGGCAAGGCGCAGCTGGCGACCGGCGACCAACTCGTTCGCGCAGCTGCTGACAAGGGTGGTCGCGCCGGCAAGCAAGGGTGACGGCGTCCGGGTCACGCTCTTCGTCATGCCCCACGGCGCTGTGACATGTCGGTGATTGCCCCTAGATCTGGCATCGTTCACAACCCCATTGTTTTCTTACCGCAGAGCACGCCGAGCACACAAAGATAGATGTTTACAACCTGATTACATGCTAATACCGGCACTTCAGTTCTCTCTGCGCGCTCCGTGGGCGCTGTGGTAAAATGGGAGTAATCTGTGACATGCTCTTACCCCTCACTCCAGCGTCATGAAAAGATTGTTCAGGGATTCGGCCAATGTGGGATGCGGCAACAGGGCGTCGCGCAGGGCCGTGTAGGGAACCTCACCCAGCATCGCCACCCGCAACACCGAGACAATCTCCCCGCCCTCCAGCCCCAGTATCGCCGCGCCCAGGATCTGATCGGTCTCCGCATCGACGACGGCCTTCATGACGCCGCGGGACTCGTTGACCTCCAACGCCCGGGCGACCCGGCTCATCGGCATTGTCGCGACACGGACCTCGCCCTCCCACTGACGGGCCTGCGCTTCGGTCAGGCCAACGCGGCCCAACTGCGGATCCATGAAGACAGTGTAGATTAACACACGATCCGCCGTACTCGCGTCTCCTCCTTGCAATAGATTCGTCCGCACGATGCGAAAATCGTCATAGGAGACGTGCGTGAAGGCCGGCCCACCTTTGACGTCGCCCAGCGCGTAGATCCCGGAGACGTTGGTGCGTAAGCGCTCGTCCACACGGATATAGCCGCGTTCGTCCATCTCAACCCCGGCGGCCTCCAGGTTGAGCGACGAAGTGTTCGGCACCCGCCCGACGGCCAACAGCAGATGTGACCCCTTGAGGACGCGCTGCCCGTCCGGCGTGCGCACGTGCAACTGAATGCGCCCGTCGTCCGCCTGTGCCGTCCGTTGGGCGTGGGCATCCAGCAACACCTCGAGGCCGTCCTCCCGCAAGATCCCGATCACCTCCTGGGCTATGTCCGCATCCTCGTGCGTCAGCACCTGCCCGCTGCGCTGTACGATGGTCACGGCGCTGCCCAGGCGTCGAAACATCTGCGCAAACTCCACGCCCACGTAGCCGCCGCCGAGCACCAGCAGGTGCTCCGGCACTTCGTCCAGCTCCATGATCGACGTCGAGTTCAGCGTGGGGACCGCGTCGACGCCCGGAAGATCGGGGACGCGCGGACGGAGCCCCGTGTTGATGAAGACCTTGTCGGCGGTCAGCCGGCGCAGACCGCCATCGTTCATCCGCACCGTCACCGTCCGCTCATCCTCGAAGCGCCCCTCGCCCATCAACAGCGTCACGCCCTCGGTCTCCTCCAGCCGGTCGCGGTTGGCCGAGCGGAACCGTTGCACAATCCGGCGCTTCCGCGCCCGCACCGTCGCCATGTCCACCTGCACCGTCCCCGTCTCGACGCCAAAGTCCGCGCTGCGCCGGGCCTGACGAGCTACCCGTGCGCTGGCGATCATCGTCTTGCTGGGCGTACACCCTTCATTGATGCAGGTGCCGCCCACGTGCTCCCGTTCAATAAGCGCAACGTTCCACCCTGCTTCCGCCAGGGCCGAGGCCAACGGGTTATTCGCCTGACCCGCACCTATTAGAAGCGCGTCAAAACGCGCCACATCCGTCATCTTTGAGCTCCTCTCCTGCTAAAAAACCTGTTTGTCCTACGCAAGCGACCCACAACACCTGAGCTCCCTCCCAGAGACTCAGCTATTCTAGAATAGCTTAGGAACGAGACGTTCGCCGCCAGAGAAAGTTGGCGCTTCATCTGGGGTCAGTTGCAAAACGTTGGGTTTACGTTGCAGGACGGTCTGGGGATGACGAGTACCCACCGCGGCAGCTCTTCACCTTGGCGTAACACCTACACTTGATGGCCGCACACGCTGTTCGCGACCGCTTCTGCACTCTAGTCAGGTTGTCTAGTCACCATTTTCAAGTTAACTAAGGTCCAAAGTCACGTGGACTTTTCCGGCTAGACAATCTGACTTCTCTGCAGATACCCCATGAGTTTTTGAAGAGGGATGCACTTTGAAAAGTACGCCCCTCCCTGGGATAGAGGTCTCAGGTTCTTTCTACGCGTGTTCAGCGTTCTCTAGGGTAAAAACCGCTGGACGCCGCGAACGACAATAGGCTTATGGGTACTCGCCAGGACGCCCGCTGTTGAAACTTCCTCGCTGTGGTCTATAATAGGTGCAGGAAGGTGCCGCCGCGAGCGACAGGGCGCTCTCCCTTTACGCAGCAGTCTGTGTACGTCTGTCGGTGGGGTAATGTTCAGGAGTGAAACGTGTACGTTAAAGACGCGGAAGATCTCTTTACTTTCTGGGAGGCGATGCGCTTCTCCGATCACGCCCTGCGAGAGGCCCACAAAGAGAGTTTGCGCGCCAAGGACGTCTTCTACGCTATCTTCAACGGAGAGATCCTTGAGCACTACTGCAAGCGCAAGCGGGTCCTCATCCTCGGGCCGTTGCGCGGCTGTGACGTGAAACTCCACGTGGTCTGTGATTACAGCAATCCCGACGAAATCGTCATCATCACCGTCTATATCCCCGATAAACCCAAATGGGTCAACGACATCGCGCGGAATCCTCTCACGGTTTCGAGCTGATCCTCCCTCGCTGCACTCCCGCTCACCACAGAGCCCCGGGGGAGAGAGCAAAAAACGGGTCCTCTCTGCGTACTCAGCGCTCTCTGTGGTGAAAATTTGCTGGACGCCGTGAATGAGAGTATACGTATGGGTACTCACCAGGGCGTGCGCTGTTAAAACCTCCGCTCCCCTCGGTTTTTTTCCTTTGTCTTCTTCTGTAGTACAATGACACCCAGCGTTGATCGTGGGAGTAGCCTGTCTATGTGATTCTCCGGTGGAATCTCCACGAGCCTCCGACAGCGAGTAGCGACTTGTGCCCTTTGACTTTCGACCTTGGACTGATCCTATTTGAAGGAGAGCTATGACTGAGACAACCGTGCCCCATTTTGCCAACCGCGTCATCGACAACGTGGAGACCGTCATCGTCGGCAAGCGTCCGCAGATTGAGTTGCTGATGGTCGCCCTGCTCTGTCAAGGGCACGTGCTGCTGGAGGACGTGCCCGGCACCGGCAAGACGATGCTGGCCCGCGCGGTGGCGGGCAGCATGGGACTCTCTTTCAAGCGTCTCCAGTGCACGCCCGACCTGCTGCCCAACGACATCACCGGCGTCAACATCTTCAATCAGCAGACGTCGGCCTTCGAGTTCCGACGAGGACCGGTCTTTGTCAACGTCCTGCTGGCCGACGAGATCAACCGGGCGACGCCGCGCACGCAGGCGGCGTTGCTGGAGGCCATGCAGGAGCGCCAGGTGACCGCCGGTGGGGAGACGCGCCCGCTGCCGGCGCCCTTCCTGGTCATGGCCACGCAGAATCCCATCGAGTACGAGGGCACGTTCCCCCTGCCCGAGGCGCAGCTGGACCGCTTCTTGCTGCGACTTTCGCTGGGCTATCCAGAGGCCGAGGACGAGATCACCATGCTGCGCAACCTCCGCAAGCAGCACCCCATCGAGACGGTGACCGAGGTGGTGGAAGGAGAGGCGCTTCTCGATCTACGCGACGTGGTTACCGACGTGCACGTTGACGAAACGGTGGAGGACTACGTGCTCTCCATCGTCCGCGCGACGCGGGAGCATCCGGACGTGACGCTGGGCGCCAGTCCACGCGGCTCCCTGGCGCTCTACAAGACGGCGCAGGCGCGGGCCGCGCTCCAGGACCGGGACTACGTGACGCCCGACGACGTCAAGGTACTGGCGGAGGCCACGCTGGCTCACCGCCTGATCGTCAAGCCCGAGAGTCAACTGCGAGGCCGGACGCCAGCGGGGATCATCGCGGAGATTCTCGACCGCGTGGCGTTGGCGTTGGAGCAATAGGCGCATCTGAAGGAGTATGATGTTCAGCTTTGTGATCTTCCTGCTGATGCTGCTCGGCATCGCGGCGTTTCTGCGCGTCGACTTCTTCTTCAATATCGTCTACTTTCTCTTCGCCAGCTACGTCGCCTCGCGCTGGTGGACCCGGCGAGTGACCCGCCAACTCGCCATCGAGCGCCAATTCGTGCAGCGCGGCTTTCAGGGCGACGTCATCCCCGTGGAGTTGCGTGTGCGCAACGCAGGCTGGCTGCCCGTCCCCTGGCTTGAGCTTCGCGACTCGGTGCCGGTGCAGATCAAGACGCCGCCGTTTTTCCATACCGTCATTGGGCTGGGTCCCCACGAGGAACGGCGCCTGACCTATCGCCTGCACTGTCGGCAGCGTGGATACTACACCGTCGGTCCGCTGATGGCGCGCAACGGCGATCTACTGGGATTGCACGAGAACGACCGGCGGCCTCTGGACGACGCGCACGTCATCGTCTATCCCGAGGTGGTGCCCCTGCAGGCATTGAACCTGCCCACGCACTCCCCGTTGGCCGTGTTACAGGCCCGCTCCCCGCTCTTCCGGGACCCCACCCGCGTCATGGGCGTCCGCGACTACGAGGTGGGCGACTCGCCCCGTCACATTCACTGGACCGCTTCGGCGAGCGCCGGACAGCTGCTGGTCAAGCAGTACGAGCCCGCCGTCGCACGGGAGACGCTGCTCTGCCTCGACCTCAATCGCAACGTCTATCCACTCAATCAGTGGTACGCGGCGACGGAACTCGCCATCACCGTGGCAGCGTCGCTGGCGAATCACATCATCTTACGCGAGGAGCTGCCCGTGGGATTGGCCAGCACGCTGTGGGATCCGTTGGTCGAGGAGGAGCGGAACATCTCGCTGCCGCCGCGCAAGGACCGGGCGCAGCTGATGCACGTCCTGGAAATTCTGGCCCGCGCGCAGGTCCGCCCCCTCCCGGACAACACCTTTACAGCTCTCCTGCGACAGGAATCCACCCAGTTGCCGTGGGGTACGACCATCGTCGTCATCACGCCCCAGGAGGATCCGGCCTTCCTGGAGACGGTACTCAACCTGCGTCAGCGGGGCTTCGCCATCGCGCTGATTCTGATCTCCCCGCGAGCGTCACAGCCGGAGGTGGACGGACGGGCCGAGGGGCTCGGCATTCCCGTCTACCGTGTCTGGCGCAAACAAGACCTGGGAGGGCTGGCATGACGAAGCGCTGGGACCCCCGTTCGGTCTGGCTGGACCTCCTGCTCCGTCCTTGGGCGCTGGCAGCCATGGTGGGCTGCGTCGGCGCGTCCCTGGCGAAGCTGCTGGCGCTGCTGGCGGTGGAGGCCCCGGTTTTTCTACCTATCGCCGGTATCCTGGGAACGCTGGCGGGCTATTACATCTATCATCTGACTCGCACCTTTATCCCCAGCGGGCAGGATCGCCAGAATTTCCGGGCGTTGACGCTGGCGGCGGCCTTCCTGCTGCTCAAGGTGATCAGCTACGTGGGACGTCCCTTTGCAGTCGCACGGGCCGACGTCCAGTCGTGGCTCGTGAAGCCCTATCTCTTCTTCGACTCGCGCACCCTCACGGGATTTGTCTTCTTCTTCCTCGGCTGGGTGATTGCCCTGCGGACGGCGGCCGATTTCGACCGCATCGGCCTTCCCCTGGAAAACGACCAGGAGGTACCTCCCTGGCAGACGTTGCAGGGTCGCTTCTTCGTGGGCGGCGTGCTGCTGATGCTCTTCAGCGGCATCGTCCGGCTGGGCATCGCCGACCTGCTCAACATGGAGCGCCCACCGGTGCCGGGTTTGCTGCTCAACGTCCTGCTCTACTTTGGGTTGGGCTTAGTCTTCATGGGACAGACCTATTTCGTGGTGCTCATGACCCGCTGGCGGGAGCAAAAGGTGCGCATCGCCCGGGGCCTGGAGGGGCGCTGGGTCTGGTACACGTTGATCTTTCTCTCCCTGGCGGCGTTGATCGCATTTGTTCTACCCACCGGCTACACGCTCCCCCTGCTCGATATTCTGGCCTGGATCCTCTATCTTATCGGGCTCTTCGTCTGGTTTATCGTCTATCTGGTCCAACTTCTGCTGCTGCCGATCGCGTGGCTGATAGAACAGCTGACCGGTCGGCAGGCGCAGCAGCCGGATTTCACCCCCATGCCGACGCCCGAAGCACTGCCGAACGCTGCACCGCAGGAGAGCGGGTCGGGTTGGTTCGTGATCCTGCGCTCGGTGCTCTTCTGGGGTGTAGTGATCGGGATCTTCGTGACCCTGATCCGTAACTACGTTCAGGACAACCCTGCGTTTGTCGCCGCCTTGATACGCCTGCGCGTCGTGAAGACGTTACGGGCCTGGGGACGCGCGTTCTGGCGCTGGCTGCGCGGTGCCACGACCGCTCTGGTGGAACGGTTGCCCGAGGGCCTGCGTCCCGGTCGGCGGCGCGCCTCAACTCCTGCGGATGAGTATGGACGAGATCGCCGACGCGCCGATACGGCGCGGGCGCGTGTCCTGGCGACCTACCTGGCGACACTGGAGGAAGCGCGCGAAGAGGGCGTACCGCGCCGCGAAAGCCAGACGCCGAACGAGTACCGCGGGACGCTCTCGCCGGCGATCCCCGAGGCCATGCCCCAGATCGACGAGCTGACGGCGGTCTTCATTGAGGCGCGGTACAGTCGCCACCCGCTGACCCCGGCGGACGTCGAGCGGGCCCGGGTCGACGCGCGGCGCGTCCGGCAAGCGCTACTGGCCCGGCGACGCCGACGCCAGGAAGAGAGCACAACACCGCCGGAGGATGACGATGTGTGACACCTTGGTCGCCGTGGGGACCGCGACGGCGGACGGCACGGTCCTGCTGGCAAAGAACAGCGACCGCGAGCCGAACGAGGCGCAGGCGTTGGTTCACGTCCCGGGCGCGATCCATCCACAGAAGAGCCGCCTCTCCTGCACCTACGTCGCGCTTCCCCAGGCACCTGAGACCCACGCTACGTTCTTGAGCAAGCCCTTCTGGATGTGGGGCTGCGAGATGGGTGTCAACGCCCACGGCGTGGCGGTCGGAAACGAGGCCGTCTTCACAAAAGAGCCCTACGCCAGGGACGGGCTCCTGGGGATGGATCTGCAGCGCCTGGCCCTGGAGCGCGCCCGGACCGCCGCGGAGGCCCTCGACGTCATCACGGAGCTGTTGGCCCGCTACGGGCAAGGCGGCGACGGCGGCTATCAGCACCGCTTCTACTACCACAACGCCTTTGTTCTCGCCGATCCGCGCGCAGCCTGGGTGCTGGAGACGGCGGGGCAGTATTGGGCCGCTTTCAAGGTGCGCGACGTCTACGCTATCTCCAATGGGCTGACCATCGGGCGCACCTGGGATCGAGCATCGCCCGGGCTGGTGGAGCACGCCATCGACGAGGGCTGGTGTAGCTCCGAGGAAGACTTCCACTTCGCCGATTGTTATTCGGCTCCCCTGTACCGCCGGCTAAGCCGGTGCGACGTGCGTCAGGGACGAGCCATCACCTTGTTGCGCCACGCCGCCGGCGCGATCACGCCCGCGACGATGATGGAGATCCTCCGGGATCACGGGGCGGAACCGGCCCGGAATCCCCCTTGGGATCCGGTGCGCGGTTCCGAGCGCAATATCTGCAAGCACGCGGGCTTTGGGCCGCTGCGGCGCGACGGCACCGTCAGCGCCTGGGTCGCGCACCTTGACCCGGCGCTGCCCACGATCTGGAGCACGGCGTCGGCGGCGCCCTGCACCGCCCTCTTCAAGCCCTTCTGGCCCGAGGCGCTGCCTGCGCTCGAACCTGAGCCCGGGCCGACGTACGATCCGGCGTCGCTCTGGTGGCAACATGAGCGGCTGCACCGTGCGGTTCTGAAGGACTACGCGCCCCGTCTCGCGGCGTACCGCGAGGCGCGAGATCGGTGGGAAGCGCAGCTTTACGCCGCCGCCCAGACGCTGCGAGCCAAGGTGCGCGACCTGCCACCGCAGGAGCGGGCGGAGCGGCTGCGGGCCTTCTCGACGACGGCGCTAGAGCGCGCGCGTCGCGCCGAGGACGACTGGCTGGCGGCGGTCCAGGACCAACCGGCGCGGTGGCGCTGGCCCTCCCTCTACCGTCTGGCCTGGCGGGGCTACAATCGGCGCGCCGACCTGCCGCGTACGTCATAGGTTGTAAAGAAATAGGACGCTTTGATATAAGCCAATCCGTTGATTACCAGGAGGTGGACTATGAAGGGACCACAACTGACCCTTTTCTGCGAACTACCGGCGTCGGAGTTAGACGACGTTTTTTCCGATCAGGCGATCCTCGACGACCTCAAGGCGTTGGACGCCACCGTCAGCCTGGGCATCGTCGATCTCAGCGTCGAACGCGCCGAGGCCGTCCGCCTGTTGAACGCCGCAGAGATCCCCGTCGTCGCGTGGCAGCTGCTGCCCCGCGACCAGGGCTACTGGTACACCATCGACAACGCGCCGGCGGTCATCGCGCGCTACGCGGAGTTCCAGGAGTGGTCCGAGGCGTATCATCTGACGTGGGCGGGCATCGGCGTCGACGTGGAGACCGACATCCGAGAGATGACAACAGCCTACCACAACCCCTGGTCCGTGTTGCCCCGGCGCCTGGCGCGCGTCTTCGACATGGAACGGCTGCACCGGGCCCGACGGCTCTATCAGAACCTGATCGCCGACGTGCGCGCCGAGGGCTATCACGTCGAGAGCTACAACATGGGTCTCCTGGCCGATGACCGGCGGGCGGAGACGACGCTGTTGCAGCGCTTCTTCGGATTGGTCGATCTGGAAGTTGACCGCGACTACCTGATGCTCTACACGAGCTTCGAACAGGACGCGGCGGGCGGGATAATCTGGGGATATGCGCCGGACGCGGACGCCATCGCCGTGGGCAGCACCGGCGGCGGCGTCACGTTGGAGGGCGTGCCGGACGCGCCGGCGCTCTCCTGGAACGAGCTGCGCCGCGATCTGCTGCTCGCCTACCAGTGGACCGACCACCTTGGCATCTTCTCACTGGAGGGCTGCGTGCGCCGGGGCTACCTCTCGCGGCTTCGCGACCTCGACTGGACCGTGCCCATCTCCCCGCCGCTGGAACAAGCGCGCCGCGTGGCGCGTCGACGGCGTTGGCTGCGCACGCAACTCTGGCTGGCCGCGCATCCCGGCGTGGTGTTGGTCGGTGCGCTGGGTATCTGGTGGCTGCTCCGCACACTGACCGAGTCCGAGGAGGACGTTGACGCATGAACGACGCGCCGAACACTCCCCACACGCCGGCGTCGCAGGAAGACGTCACGCCCGATCCCGAACGCCAGGCCGAGGCCAAGGAGTACGCCAGGGTCCGTCGGCGGTTGATGCTGGTGGATCTGGTGAGCTCCTCGGTCCTGCTCTTTCTCTTCCTGATCACCGGCGCCTCGCAGGCCTACAAGACGTGGCTCGTCGACCTGGGCCTGACGTCGCCGTGGGTTCTTGTGCCGGCCTACATCGGATCGCTGATCGTCGGCGTCACCGTGCTCTTCTGGCCCCTGGCCTGGTACCGGGGCTACGTGCTCCCCCATCGTTACGACATGAGCACGCAGACGCCCAAGGGCTGGTGGACCGACGAGCTTAAGATGCTGGGCCTCGGGCTGGCCCTGGGGCTGCCGGTGGCCGAACTACTCTACTGGTTCCTACGTTCTTATCCCGAAACCTGGTGGCTGTGGGCCTCGGGCGCGTCGGTGCTGCTCTCCCTGTTGCTGGGCTATCTCCTGCCGGTGGTCTTCGTGCCCATCTTCTACAAGTTGGAACCGCTCGACGATCCGGAGCTGGTGGAGCGCATCGAGCGGTTGGCCCAGAAGACCGGCACGCAGGTCGCCGGCGTCTACACCATCGACCTCAGCTCGCGCACCAAAGCGGCTAATGCAATGGTCATGGGTATGGGTAAGACCAAGCGCATCGCCCTGGGCGACACGCTCTACGACGACTTCACGCCACTGGAAATCGAGACCATCCTGGCGCACGAGCTGGGGCACCAGGTCCGGCACGATCTGGAGCTCGGCGTCATCGTCCAGAGCGTGCTCCAGGTAGCCAGCCTCTACCTCGCCAAACTCTTCCTGGACTGGGGGGTAGCCTACTTCGACTTCACCGGTCCCGGCGACGTGGCGGCGCTCCCGCTGCTGCTGATGGCAACGGCGCTCTTTTCTTTGATCTCCATGCCGCTGGTCAACGCCTACTCGCGCTGGCGCGAACGGCGGGCCGATCGTTACGCCCTGCAGGTCACCGAGGCCCCCACCGCCTTCCGGCACGCCATGAAGCGACTGGCCAATCAGAACCTGGCGGAGATGGATCCGCCGTCGTGGGTTGTTGTCTTGCTCTACGACCATCCGCCGATCCGCACGCGCCTGCGCATCGCGCGGGAGTACGCCGGTTCATCGTAAGGAGGCTGTGTTGATGACCGATAACATGGGGGAGATGTTTCCCTATCCCGAGCATCCGCTGCTGCGTTATCTCTTCCGGTCGCCGTTGCTGGCCTGGCGCCTGGGATTGGGTCCACTGCTGGGCCAGATCCTGGTGGTGCTCACGGCACGGGGACGGAAGAGCGGCAAGCCGCGCCGCACGGTGGTGGAGTATCTGCCGCTGCGGGGCAATCTCTACGTCGTGGCGGCCTACGCGCCGCGCGCCGACTGGTATCAGAACATCATGGCGCATCCCTATGTCACCGCGCAGACGTGGCAGGGCGCCGAGTCGCTGAAAGCGACGCGGGTCACCGAGTCCAACGAGCTGTGCGCCGTCCTGGAACACTATCGGCGTCGTAACCCCGTCATGGTCGACTGGTACCTGGAGAGCCTGGGCCTTGATCCTCAGAACATCGAGGAGGTGTTGGCGCATCGGGAGCAGATCTACATCCTGCGCCTGGCGCCCACCGCTGCAGCGACGCCCCCCTCACTCCAACCGGATCTCGCCTGGGTCTGGCCCGTCGCCTTGATCGGCGTCCTGGTCGTGTGGCGGCTGCTGCGCTTGCGGCGCAAGCGTTGAGCATTTGGTTCATCAACAGGGCCTCGCCCGTCTTCAGCTCGTGAGTGTGACGAACAAAACGTTCCAACGTTGGCACGGGCTAACGTTGGAACGTCGACACCTATTGTCTGATTTCTTAACCTACCCGATCTATCGTGTAGAGGGAGCTAAAGGAGGCAACATGGATATCTTTGACGTGATTGCAAACCGCTACAGCGTGCGCGCCTATACACCCGATCCGGTGCCGGAGGAAACGCTACATCAAGTATTGGAAGCGGCGCGGCTGGCGCCGACGGCAGCCAACCGCCAGCCGGTGCGCGTGTTGGTCATCGAGACCGAGGGGCGCGAGGTGGCGCTCCAGCGCATCTACGGGCGCGACTGGTTCACCCAGCCGCCCTTGGTGCTCGCCGTCTGCGGCGTCCACGACGAAGCCTGGGTCCGCACGCGCCACGACGACAAATCCTACCTCGACGTCGACGCCGCCATCGTCATGGATCACCTGATCCTGGCAGCGACGGCGCTGGGCCTGGGCACCTGCTGGATCGCCGCCTTCGATCCCGAAGCCGCCCGCGAGGTCCTGCAGCTGCCCGACGGCGTAGAACCCATCGTCTTTACGCCGCTGGGCTACCCCGACGTAACGCCAAGTGAGAAGAAACGCAAGGCCCTGAAGGAGATCGTCAAGCACGAGCACTGGTAGCCTCGGCGCTGTGTGACGAGAAATCCGGCGTCTCACGACGCCGGATTTCTTTGCGCGTGGTATACTTGAATAGCATCAAAAGAGCAGCGATATTGACAACGGAGAAGCGCGCACGCTGGCAGGCAACCCTGCGTAAGGCCGCGCCAGCCCATCCGCGCGGGGATCACGTACAAGGTGTACCCACCCCGTGGCTGGAAGAAGAAGTGCTGGCGTACGTCCGGCGCGGTGGACTGGAGCGCGCGGCGCGCTGCCTACCCCACTGCAATACCGGGCGGTTGCTCGCGCTACTCCGTGGCGACGTGCAGACGCACTTGTTAATAGGAGGTAACGATGACCGACGGAGCGACCGTTCACCGGCTGACAGTCTCCGAGAAGGCCGAGCGCATCGACAAATACCTGGCCCGTCATCTCTCCGACCTCTCGCGCACCGCCATTCAGCGCCTCATCGACGCGGGCGAGGTGACGGTCAACGGCGCGGTGCCCAAGCCCGCCGACGACGTCGCGCCTGGGGACGAGATCGTGGTCCGCGTCCCGCCGCCGGAGCCGACGACGCTGGTGCCGCAGGAGCTGCCCCTGGACGTGCTTTACGAGGACGGCGACATTATCGTGGTCAACAAGACCGCCGGACGCGTCGTCCATCCCGGCGCCGGGCACCCCGACAAGACGCTGGTCAACGCGATTTTGGCGCACTGTCCCGACCTCACGGGCGTGGGCGGCGAGCTGCGCCCGGGCATCGTCCACCGGTTGGATAAGGACACCTCCGGCGTCCTCGTCGTCGCCAAGCACGATCAGGCCATCCGCCATCTGCAGCGCCAGTTCAAACATCGGACCGTTGAGAAAACCTACGTCGCGCTGCTTATCGGCGACCTGGAGGACCGTGAGGGCTTCATTGAGGCGCCCGTGGGACGACATCCCGTGCGGCGCAAGCGGATGGCGGTCATACCCGAGGGCAAGACCGCCCGCACGCGGTGGACGGTGGTGGAGCGTTTCCGCGACGCCAAGGGGCGACCCTACACGCTCGTCGAGGTGGGATTGCTGACCGGGCGGACGCACCAGATCCGCGTGCACTTCTCCTGGATGGACTATCCGCTGGTGGGTGACGCGACCTACGGTCACCGCCGGGACCCGCTGGATGCCCCGCGCCAATTCCTGCACGCCCGCGATTTGACCCTCACCCATCCGGTGCTTGAGGAGCGCATGACCTTCTCCGCGCCGCTGCCCACAGACCTGCGCCGGGTGCTGGATGCCTTGACTCCCGTCACCCTGGACGCCGGCTGAGACAACGTAACCTTCTTAACGCGCCCTGCCCTCCCATAAAATTTTCTCCAGCGGTTGCCGATTTGTCCAATTCAGGTATCCTAGCTCTATGAAAAAGGAACGCTTGGACCTGTTGGTCGTCGAACATGGCCTGGCCCGCAGCCGCAACCGCGCCCAACGATTGATCCGCGCCGGCGAGGTGCGGGTGGATGGGCAGATCGCCGATAAGCCGGGTACCCGCTATCCGGTGGACGCCGAGGTCACCGTCGACGAACGCCCGCCCTTCGTGGGACGCGGCGGCGAGAAGCTGGAGGCGGCGCTCCAGCGCTTTCCGGTGGACGTTGCCGGACGGATC
>CAZCPK010000043.1:7985-14356 GCA_964500755.1 uncultured Anaerolineales bacterium | reverse complement strand
GTCTACCAGGAGCAGATCATGCAGATCGCCGTCGCCATGGCAGGGTACAACCCCGGAGAGGCCGACAAGATCCGCAAGGCCGTCGCCAAGAAAAAAAAGAAGTTGATGGCCTTGCATAAGAAGAAGTTCCGCAAGGGCGCCATCGAGAAGGGCTTCTCGGAGGAGGTCGCCGACGCGGTCTGGGGCGACATCGAGTTCTTCGCCCGCTACGGTTTCAACCGCGCCCACGCCACCGACTACGCCGTCATCACCGGGCAGACAGCCTACCTCAAGGCGCACTATCCGCTGGAGTTTATGACGGCGCTGATGACGACCGAGCGCAACAACATCGAGAAGGTCGGCTTCCTGATCACCGACGCCCGCCGCAACGGTATCGAGGTGCGCGGGCCCAACATCAACGAGTCCCAGGTCGAGTTCGCCATTGAGCACGACCCGGATGGGCACCGCTACATTCGCATCGGGCTGGGCGCCATCAAGAACGTGGGCGACGACGCCGTGCGCGCCATCGTCGAGGAGCGCGAGGCCAACGGCACGTTCGACACGCTGGACGAGCTGGCCGACCGCGTCGATCTGCGTAAGCTCAACCGCCGGATGCTGGAGTATCTCATCCAGGCCGGCGCCTTCGACGAGTTTGGCGAGCGCCCCGCGCTACTGACCCTGGTCGAGGCCATCCTCGGCGCCAGCAGTCGCATCCACGAGGCCCGGGACGTGGGACAGTTCACGCTCTTCGACGACCTCGGTGGCGGCGGTGAGACGCTCAAGGCGCCGGAGTTCTACCCACCGATCCCCAATCGGAAGCTCCTGGAGTGGGAAAAGGAGCTCCTGGGCACCTATCTCTCGGAACATCCCCTGGAAAAGCAGGAGCAGAAGCTGCTGGAGGAGAACCTGATCAGCACGACCATCGCGCAGCTGTCCACCGAGCAGACCGGTCAGCAGCTGAGCTGCGTCGGCATGGTCCGGCGGGTGCGGCGCATCACCACCAAGAAGGGTGATCCCATGGCCTTCGTCACGCTGGAGGGACCGGGCGGCACCGTTGACGTCGTCGTCTTTCCCCGCACCTACGAGCGCTGCAAGGAGCTGCTCACCGTCGATCGCGTGCTCGTCATCAGCGGCAAGCTGGATAACCGCCAGGACCGCGAGGAACACGCGCTCCTTGCCGACTGGTTCAAGGCGCCGCACGCGCTGATGCGCGCGGCCCCCCAAGGAGAGAGTCCCATCTCCCAGAACAATCCCTACGCGGAGGGAAACGACGACCCTGCTATGCACGAACCGCCGACCACTTACGCTAACGACGGCGGGACGGCAAAGTCCCCCGCAAAGTCAAAACCAAGACCTGAGCCAAAGCCCGCACCTCGGAAAAGGACGCGCGCTTCAGGCAACGGCTCTGGAAACGATTCACACAAGAGAGCGAATGCGGGTGGTCAAGCAGCGGCCCCTGCGCAAGCATCGGGCTCTCCCTCCGGGGAAAAACGTTCACCCGCTCCGCCTCCCCCGCCCGAGCCGCCCTCGGAGCCAGCGACGCTTTACGTCACCGTCCACCGCACCCCGGACCAGGAAGCGGATTACCGCAAGCTGACCCGCATTCATACCCTGCTCCAGACGGAGAGCGGCGAGGACGACTTCGTCATCCGACTGGAAAACGGTGCAAAGACCATCGAGCTGCGCTTTCCCAGCGAAAATACCCGCTGCACGCCCACGCTGCAACGGCAATTACGCGAGGTCGTCGGCAGGCAAAATCTGCGGGTGGTCAACCGCCAACGGCCCTGAACTAGCAAAAACCGATTTTCGGGCTTGGATCTAGCTACCTATCCTTTGGGCGAATCCTCTGTGCTATTCTGCAGTAAACAGGCTTTTTTCACCAGAGGCAACGCTGCACCTGTCTTCCACTCACAAAACTATCGAAGAGTTCACGGGCCCCAGATCTCGGACAATACCGCCCGCCTGGTCCGCGGGGGGGGTGGAGAAGGCCAATAATTTCGCCCGGCACATGGTGCACACGCCGGATAAGACAGCACGTACGCAACGTAGTCCTTCAAAAGTTATCCACATCCCCTTACCCCCCTAAATATAGTGGACCAACGTATTTGCACCCCTAAATGTAGGGAAGGGATCGACTGAAAATCCCTCCCTTTGACAGATAAACCCATACGGACCTGTGGAAAACCCCCCGAATTTCTGGGGAGAACTGTGGATTTCTGTGGAAAACTATGGGCTTTGAAGCATGTTCTGCAGGGGTTTTTCCGCGCCCTACTCTGTAAATTCCGGGGCTCAGAAAACGTACACGCTCTCGCTTAGTGAAACTTTCCCCAGCTTATTCCCAGCTATCCACACCCTCAAGGCACACATCTAGCCCTCAATATTCGCTTGCCCCCTAGATCTAGGGGGACTTCGTACTTTTCCACACAATCCCCTCCCCTACTATGATTACTAGGTATATTTATTTCTATAAAATGGGGAAAAGATTGTATATAATCCTCACGCTATCGAAGGCACTTCGTTTCCCCCATTCCTTCCTGAATATTGTGATTTGCGTGAACATTTCTCTCATCCAGTGCATGTAACGTAGTAGAAAGCACCTAGATTTCTTCCCAGATTTGTGCTTTTCTACTATACACCCGTTATATTTTCCTAGGAGGAGAACGATGATACAGCAAATACGAGCAAAGTGGCTGACGTGGCTGGTCCGTGTGGTTTTGATGATGGGCATTATCTCAGGTTGTGCCCGCGTGTCGACGCCGGAAACGGTCAGCCAGACCGTGGAGGTGGAGCGACAGGAGGTTGTGGTTACCTATGAACCCGTGGATAGGGAAGCGGCGCCCATGGAAGAAGCCGTGGAGGAAGCCTTCGCCGACGAACCGCCGGTCGCGCAGCCGTCCACCGGAGGGACCGACGAGCCCAACGATCAACCCTACGGCGACGTCTTCTACAAGAAGTACGGCGTCAATCCCCGCGTTGATACCCAGGATGACGCCCTCTCTACCTTCGCCGTCGACGTCGACACGGCCTCCTACACCGTGATGCGTCGTTACCTGCGCGATGGCTATCTGCCGCCCGCTGAGTCCGTGCGAGTAGAGGAGTACGTCAACTTCTTCGATCAAGCCTATGCGTCACCGACTGAGCAATCTTTTGCCCTGTACCTGGACGGAGCACCCTCGCCCTATGCCGATAACTACCATCTGGTGCGCGTAGGGATTCAGGGGTACGAGGTACCGCCGGAGGAACGCAAGGACGCCGCCTTGACCTTCGTCATCGACATCTCCGGTTCCATGGCACGGGAGAACCGTCTGGATCTCGTGAAGGAGGCGCTCTATCTGCTGGTCGACCAGCTCCGTCCGACCGATAAGGTTGGAATCGTGGTCTATGGCAACCGAGGACAGGTGATCCTGGAACCCACGCTTATCGGTGAGCGTCCCCGGCGCATCAAGAGGGCCATCGCCCGATTGCAACCCGGTGGGTCCACCAATGCGGAGGAGGGACTGGTGCTGGGGTATAAGATGGCCAATCGCGCCTTCATCCCCGGCGGCATCAACCGGGTCATCCTCTGCTCCGATGGCGTCGCCAACGTCGGGCGGACCGGCCCGGAGTCCATCCTCAAGGAGATCCGGCGGTACGCCGAAGAGGACATCTATCTGACCACCGTAGGATTCGGCATGGGGAACTTCAACGACGTGTTGATGGAGCGGCTGGCGAACGACGGCGACGGCTTCTACGCCTACGTTGACGACATCCGGGAGGCGGAACGGGTCTTCGTTACGGATCTGACCTCCACGCTGCAGGTTATCGCCCGCGACGCCAAGATTCAGGTGGAGTTCGATCCCGAGGTCGTGCGTAGCTATCGGCTGCTCGGATACGAGAACCGCGCCGTCGCCGACGAGGACTTCCGCAACGATGCCGTCGACGCCGGCGAGCTCGGCGTGGGACACAGCGTCACCGCGCTCTACGAGCTCAAGTTCGAGGCAGACGCCTCCCCGGACGTCACCGCCATGACCGTACGTCTCCGCTGGGAGGATCCGGATACCGGAGAGGTCGTCGAGCTGGCCCGCTCGCTATCACAGGATGGGTTGGCCTCGGTCTTCGAGGCGACCGCCCCGCGCTTCCAACTGTCCGTCATCGTCGCTCAATACGCTGAGGTGCTTCGCGAGAGTTACTGGGCCGCCGAGATGGGGACCACGCTGGGCGAGATCGCGTCGCAGGCGCAGCGCGTCGCCGAGTACCTGCCTGGAGACGACGATGTGCAGGAGTTCGCGCAGTTGGCCTCGCGCGCGCCGGAGTTGAAGACGACGACGCATTGAACGTGCGGTTGGTAGTCACAGGGCGCCCTTGGGTCTGGGGGCGCCCTACTTGCGTTATCACGACAGCTGGTTTACAATATTTATATATATAGATATCTTTTTTATGGACGAGCTTCAAGTAATGACGCAAGGAGGTAGTGATGGCATTCGAATTCACACCCACAGGTCAGGTTGAGATCCCGGAGATTCCCTATAAGGAAACGGTCCGCCTTCCCGCTGACAAGACGGCTCTCCTGATTATCGACATGCAGAATGACTTTGTCAAGCCCGAAGGCGCGCTGGTGGTCGACGCGGCGCGGGAGACGATTCCGAACATCCAACATCTGTTGACGATGGCTCGAGAATATGACGTGCACGTAGCTTATACGCAAGATACGCACACCAAAGGGACGGAGGAGTGGGATATTTGGCCTAAGCACGTGGCGAAAGGAACCTGGGGTTGGGAGATCGTCGAAGAGCTCCAGCCCCAACCCGGTGAGATCGTTTTTGAGAAGCCCCGCTACGATGGCTTCTACGCCAGCGCTCTGAGTCATTATCTATGCAGCGTCTGGGACGTGGAGCACGTGCTCATCGTCGGGACCGTGGCCAATATCTGCGTGGCGCACACGGCGGCGTCGGCCGGCCTGCGCTGGTTCCACATCGTCGTCCCTGCCAACGGCATCTCGGCCATGAACGCCTTTGATCAAGCCTTGACCCTGCGTCAGGCATCCTGGCTCTACAACGGCAGCGTCGTGCGCGACGTCCGGGACGTCCAGATCGAAACCTAGCCGGAGTATTACAGAGTAAACTGGGTTAAGACGGAAGTTCGGTTATGAGCCTCCCGTTCCTCCGCGGAATTGGGGGCTTTGCGATGCCCGGAGGGCGAATTTACCCCGTCCTGAACTCTCTCGGAACAAAAAGCTGATATAATGCGTCACTAGTGGCGGAAAGATACGAGGTTGGCTCTTCAAACGTAGGTCAAGGGGATAAGGGATTGGAAAGCATGTATCGAGGTGATGACAAAAACGTACGGAAGTGGCTGTTTGTATTGGGTGTGCTGGGCTCTCTATGGCTGAGCGTGAAGCCGGTCAACGCAAACCCGGTGCATCTTGAGGACGTCGATCTATACGGCAGCGCCGTCGGCGCCTATCTCTGTACGCAGCGGATGGCGTACCGGTACCCCGAACGCTGTCCCGAATTCAGCCCGGGCGCCCGGCACGCGCAATTGGAATACCTGCGCGCGCGTCTGCCGACCCCTCTGCCGGAGTTGCCTGTCGAGGAGCTGGAGAGCTCGGAGGATGCGGTCTCCCAATACACCTTCGCCTACGTGCGGAACCTGCCGGCCTCGACCTACGCGCATCCCGCCGAGGCCGAGACTGATTTGCCGCCCAAGCAGACGTTTTACGCCGGCTCCAACTGGGTGAGCGTCGCCGGGCGGACCGAGTACAACGGCGAGATCTGGTACGAGATCAACTCGGGCGAGTACCTGCATGCTGACCACGTGGCGCTATCCTCTCCCTCGCGCTTCCACGGCGTCACGTTACGCGAACAGCCGCAGTATCCCTTCGCCTGGATCAATCGGTACGTGCAGACCTCGACGGTGCCCGGCGGACCGGCGGACGGTCCCACGTTGGCTCGTTACGAGCGCGTGACGCTCTTCGCCCAGGACTATCAAGGCGTCGACGAGCTCTGGTACATGGTCGGCGAGGATCTCTGGGTGGAGCAGTCCAACGTCTCCCGCGTCGACGTCGATCCGCGCCCCGAGGGCGTCGGACCCCAGGAGCGTTGGATCGAGGTCGACACCTTTGAGCAGACGCTGGCGGCCTACGAGGGCGACCGCCTGGTCTTTGCGACGCTCGTCGCCACCGGGCTGCCGGCGACCTGGACGCCCGACGGTCTCAATCGCATCTGGGCCAAACTGCCGACCACCCCCATGATTAACCGGGATACCAGCCGCGAGAACCCGGACTGGTACTACCTGGAGGACGTGGAGTGGACCCAGTATTTCTTTGAGGATTATGCCCTCCACGCGGCCTATTGGCACGACGGCTTTGCGTTCCCACGGAGCCACGGCTGCGTCAATATGGCGCCGCTGGATGC
>CAZCPK010000043.1:0-7975 GCA_964500755.1 uncultured Anaerolineales bacterium | reverse complement strand
TGGCTCTACAACTGGACGTCGCCTTTCGTGCCGGAAGGTGACGCGATCGTCTACAGCGGGGAGGGACAGGGGACCTGGGTCTGGGTACACAAGACCGATCCCTTCGCCGACGCGTCGCGCGACGGCTTGTGAGCGTGCCAATTTTGGAGTTGTGACACCCTCATAGCATATTCGTATAGATGCAATGCACGTTGTGCCGCAATAACGCAGCAAGTAATCGCAATTTCCCGAAGAACAGAGTCAGTGGATGAAGAAAAACCGACAACTCAATTGGGATGGTTGTAACAATGTTCGTGATCTGGGCGGACTCTCTACTCTTGGTGGCCGCAAGACCCGCTGGGGAGCCATAGTGCGGTCAGATGCGCCATCCAAGTTAACCACTGCGGGATGGCATGCGCTATATGAGCACGGCATTCGCACAATCATTTCGTTGCGAACGGAGGGCAAAACGGAACCTGACCTTGATTTGCCGTACCTGCCGACAGGGATTGAAGTTGTCTCTATAGCCATCGAAGACTTGGGCGATGTTGAATTCTTGCACCAGTGGGCAGCCTCTGAACTATGGTGTACACCACTCTATTATCAAGATGTCTTGCGCCGTTGGCCACAGCGCCACGCGGAGGTCGTGTCAGCCTTTGCCTACGCTCAACCGGGCGGAGTGCTGATGCATTGTAGCCGCGGACAGGATCGAACAGGGATCATGACGTTATTGTTGTTGGCCTTGGTAGATGTCTCTACGGAAGATATCGTCACAGACTATGAATTGAGCCGTGATTCTGAGCGTGACGAAATCCTGAGAGCACATGATACTTCCAGCCGTAAGGTCATTCTAGACACCCTCGCCAACTTGAATGCTGAAACCTATCTTCTTGCAGCAGGGTTAAGCCAATCAGATGTTGAGGCAACTAGAGAGCGTCTTCTTGAGCCAAGAAATGAAGATGGCAAAATCAGTTAGTTTGCGGCACAACACGGCTTGCAGGCGACGCCGCTTCGCGGCGGTTGTATCGAGGCTCGTTTTGGTTCCGCGCGGTGCTCTGAATTGAATGGCCCAATGCGAAAGTCGCGGCGCGCCTGAAGCCAACCGTTCGTTGGTGAACGTGCGTTGCATTTTGAGCACGATATTGACATCCCCTTGGAGCGTGTTATTCTCCTCCCGCCATGACGTTGGAAAAAGCCGACTGTGACTACCTCGAGCTACACCGGGACGTGGCGCAGCCCCGCCTGCTGGATTGGTTCGCTGCGCACGCCCGTGATCTGCCCTGGCGTCACGACCGGACGCCCTACCGCGTCTGGATCTCCGAGGTGATGCTCCAGCAGACGCGAGTGGAGACGGTCATCGACTACTACCGTCGCTTTTTGATCCGCTTTCCTACCGTCGTGGACCTGGCCTCCGCCACTCAGGAGGAGGTACTCAAACTCTGGGAGGGCTTAGGGTACTACAGCCGGGCCCGCTCGCTCCATCGCGCTGCCCGCCAGATCGTCGACGAGTACGGCGGGACGCTGCCGGACGACGTCGATGCGCTGCAGGCGCTGTCGGGCATCGGGCCGTACACGGCGGGCGCCATCGCCAGCCTCGCCTTTGGCCTGCCTACGCCCGCCGTCGACGGCAACGCGCGCCGCGTACTGGCCCGCGTGCTGGCGTGGCCCAGGCCGACGCCAGCGGCGCTCCGCGAAGCTGTGTGCCTCCTTCTGCCTGCGGACGCGCCCGGCGCCTTCAACGAGGCGCTCATCGAGCTGGGGGCCACGCTCTGCCGCCCGCAGAAGCCGCGCTGTCTGCTCTGTCCCTGGCATGCGTTCTGTCGCGCTCGTCAGCTGGAGCGCCAGGACGACTTCCCCGCGCCGCGCCCGCGTAAGGAGCTCCCCCACTACGACGTTACCGCCGCCGTCACCCGGCGCGACGACGGGCGCATCCTAGCGGCGCAGCGTCCGCAGGATGCTATGTTGGGCGGGCTCTGGGAGTTTCCCGGCGGTAAGTGCGAGGCCGGGGAGGCTCTCGACGCCTGTCTGCGCCGTGAGCTGCAGGAGGAGTTGGGCATCGTGGTCGAGGTCGGGGCGCAGCTGGTCACGGTACCACATGCCTACACCCACTTTCGCATCACGCTCTACGCCTTCTGGTGCCGTCTGGTCTCCGGGCAGCCGCGCTGCTTGGAGTGCGCGGATTTCACCTGGGCCACTCTCGACGAGCTGGACGCTCTGCCTATGGCGGTAACCGACCGCCAGATCGTCGAGCGCGTCCGCGCCGCCCTTGAGGAGCCGTCATCATGAGCCTCCGTTCAATCCGGTTACTCCGTTGATTATGCGCCTCGGCATCGACCTGCGTCTGCATCCCTACGCGCCCGGGGGGATCTCCCGCTACGCGCGTACTCTGGCCCGGCACCTGGCGCCGCTCCTTTCCGGGGATCAGGACGGGCTGCATCTGCTCTATCATCGTAAAGAACGCGCGCCTTTGAAGCTACCGGACGCGCACGCCCACCGGGCGTGGACCCCACCGCATCACCGGCTGGAGCGTTGGGCCCTGGGCTTCGAGCTGCGGCCGCAGCGTCTGGATCTCTTCCACGCCACCGACTTTATCCCGCCGGCCTGGGGCGTGCGGCGCACCGTCGCCACCGTGCACGACCTCAGCTTTCTTCACTACCCGGAGTACCTGACCGCCGAGGCGCGCCGCTATTACAACGATCAGATTGATTGGGCCGTCCGCCGGGCCGACGCGCTGATTTCCGTCTCGCAAGCCACCCGGCGCGATCTCACCCGCCTGCTGGATGTGCCGCCGGAGCGCGTGACGGTCGTGCACCACGGCGTCGATCCCGTCTTCCAGCCGCTGCCCGAGGAAGCGGTGCAGGCCGTGTTGGATCGTCACGCGCTCGCACCGGGCTATCTGCTCTTCGTGGGGACGTGGGAGCCGCGCAAGAACCTGACCGGATTGCTGGACGCCTTCGCCGCGCTGCGTGCGTCGGGCGTGGACCGCCAGCTGGTCATCGTGGGCCGTCCGGGGTGGCTCTACGACGAGATCTTCGCGCGGGTGGAGGCGCTGGGGGTGACCGCAGGGGTGCACTTTATCGAGCAGGTGGCGTTGCGCGAGCTGGTCGCTCTCTACAACGGCGCGCTGCTGCACACGCTGCCCTCTTTCTATGAGGGCTTCGGCTTCCCGGCGCTGGAGGCGATGGCCTGCGGCACGCCGACGGTGGTGTCCGACCGCGCCAGTTTGCCCGAGGTGGTGGGCGACGCCGGCTTGCTGGTCGACCCCGACGACCCCGCGACGCTGGTCGCGGCCTTTCGGCGGCTGCACGAGGATCTGGCGCTGCGGACGCGACTGCGCCAGGCCGGGTTGGCGCGCGCGGCGGCCTTCACCTGGGACGTCGCCGCGCGCAAGACGTTCGACGTCTACCGCGCGACCGTCGGCTAAGCGGTCTCCCCGTCTTGCGCCCCCACGAGCGTTAGGATCGTCCGCACCGCCGCGGCGGGATCGTCGGTGTGGCGCAGCGGAACGTCCAATCCCGCGCGCCGGAGCTCCCAGGTGCCCAGACCCACGACGGGCCGACCGGCGCGGAGCGCGAAGGCGATCTCGCTTAGCGTGCCGTACGCGCCGCCGACGGCGATAGCGCCCTCCCCGTTGTGGATCACCAGCAGGTTACGCGCTTCCCCGATGCCGGTGACGATGGGCAGGTCGACGTAGGCGTTGGCCGCGGCGGGATCCAGCCCGGGCAGGATACCCACGGTGAACCCGCCGGCCTCCTGGGCCCCGCGACAGGCCGCTTCCATAACGCCGCCGCGTCCCCCGCAGACCAGAACGACGCCGGCTTGTGCCAGCGCGCGCCCTACGGCCACGGACCAGGCCCGCTCCTGGGCGTTCGGGCGCCCGCTGCCGATGACGGAGATGCGGCGTCGCGTGCGCCAGTTCATTCCGCGCCCAGGGAAAAGATCGCCAGCGCAGTATACTCCGCGCCCGACGGCTTCAGGTCGCTGCGGAAGAGCGCCAGCGTCTCGATGGGCTCCTCGCCCAGCGTGCCGATCTGCGTGGCCGTCATCACCTCGCCGATCTGCCGGCTGGCGGCGCGCGAGACCCGGCGTCGGACGCGGCCCACGGTCAAATGTGGGGTGAAAGGCCGCGTCTCCGGCTCGAAGCCCACGCTCGCCAGCGCCTCGTTGACGGCGGCGTGCAGCAGCGCGAGCTGGTTCTGCGGGTCCTCCAGGCCGACCCAGAGCACGCGCGGCCGACCGGGGTGCGGAAAGACACCCAGCTCCTTTACCGTCGCGGTGAAGGGCTGCACGTTGTGAGCGACGACGGCCAGCGCCTGCTTGATCTCCGGTAGCTGTTCGGGCATGATATCCCCCAGGAAGAAGAGCGTCAGGTGGATCTTGCTGGGGGAGACCCAGCGCACGGCGCGGGGCGGCATCTCTCGCTTTAGTTTCTGTTCGACGCGCCAGAGGTGATCGTGGGTGGCTTCAGAAAGGGGAAGGGCGACGAACGAACGAAGGGACTCTGAGGGCATGCGTTTGCTCCTTTTAGAGTACTACTTGCTTTGACACCGGTAAAAAAAGCCTGTCTACCGCAAAAAAGACAGAGAACGCAAAGGAAAATTCGGTTACTCTTTTTTCGTATTTACCCGGATATCAGCGACCAAGTGACCAAGCGACCAAGTGACCAAACTACTGACTGGTGAAGGTAGGAATGGGCGTCGCGTAGAGCTGGTTTTGGACCACAAAGTAAAGAATATGCGGCTCCATGCTGACGGTCAGCGTTTCCAGGGTCTGCAGATCCAGCCTGGGCAGGCGGAACTGATGCTGGTAGGTCCCTTGCTTGTTCACGACGATGATGGTCTCCCGGTCGGGGTCCGAAAGGTAGAGGTATCCGACGTCGAGCGCCGGCTCAATGGTCATCACGCGAGGATGGTACTGGGGAGAGGGCAGGTTCTGCAGGCGGAAGGAGAGGTCCTCGGTGCCGTTGAAGTAGGTGTGGATGTTGCCGTCGCCCATCAGCAGGTAGAGCCGACCATCCAGCGCCACGGAAAGCGCCGTCTGCAGCGCGGGCGCTTGCTCCGGTGGGAAGTAGGGGCGCGGCGGACCGTCGTAGGTGCCATGGACCGCCACGTACTTCCAGATCTGATTGGCCTGGCGGTCGAGCAGGTAGAACTGACCGGCGTACGTCTCAATCAACGTTACGTCGCCGGGCTGCATAGGACCATCGAGCGGCTGGCGATCAATGCTGCTTGGGCCAAGGGCGGGCTCGTAGATGTAGAGATTGCCGTCGTCGCTGTAGACCAGGAGCGCGCCGTCGGGATAACCGGATCGGGGCTCCAGCCAGGCCAGGTCGACGAGGGGCCCGACCTCCTCGGCGTTGACGGTGTCCCCCTTTTGCAGGATCGGCGTAAAAGCGTTGGAGGCCGGCGTGATCCCATCCTCCTTGAGCGGTAGACCGATGACCTGATCGGTGGCGGGATTGAGGATGTAGGCCCACTGCTGTTTTACCAGGACCCGCCGGGGCCTGGGACTGCCGCCCAAGTGCATGAGGGGGGTCCCCTCCAGGATGGCGGCGCTTTCCAGAGCGTCCAGGGCGGCGCTGGCGGTCTCCAGCAACTCCTGAGCTTCAGCGTTATCGCTGTCCAGCCCCCGGGCCTGCTCGGCGAACTGCCGCACGCGGCGCCAGTCCTCCAACGTCTGAGTCCGGCGGGCCGCCTCCAGGGCCGCGTTGGCGGCTGTCAACTTCTCCTGCGCCCCTGTGTCTCCCCCCATGTCAAAGTAGGCCGTGAGGGTGATGAGGATGACCAGCAGCAGGAAGCCTACCGTCAGCCCGCTCATCACGGTGGTGTTCTCTTCCGGAACGCGGCGCCGGCGACGCGGGGACGAGCTGCTGACCTTGCCGGGGAGCAGCGCGCTGACCACGGGCTTGAAGGAGATTTTGGGTAACCGCAGCTTGGGCCGGGAACGCTCTGTCCACCATTTGCGTATTCTCAAGCGCGGCAGTTGGAAGCGCGGCAGGCGCAGTCGCGGGCGCCGTTCCTGCGGGCGCGCTTCGCTTTCTTGAGCTGCTACTTCCTGGGGCGTACGTTCCCGTTTCGGGGCGGCGGGGACCTTCTGGGGGCCTTTAATCTCTTGACGTGTCTTGATCTCTTCACCCGCTTCGCCCTCAGCTTCTGGTTGAACCACCGGTTCTCTCTTCGACTCCGGGTCGGTCTTCCGCTTGGGCGCGGCCGATTCCTGGGTGGCTCTCTTTGGCCGGCCGATGCGTTTCCACGGAGAACGTTTGGCCGGCGCTGCGGTCGCTACAGTTGAGGTGCGGTGCACGACGACGGCGCTGCCGGTCGCGCCGCGCTCGCCGAGCAGCGATTCGATCCCCGCAACCGTTGCCCCCCACCCAGTCTGCGCCAGAGATTTTGTCCAGGCGCCGGGGTTGGCGCACTCGGCGACGGGTGTGCTCGCCAGCAGCAGCGTCGCGCCCGGTAGGACGTCGGCGTAGCTGATGTGGATGATGGGCGGGCGCCGGGCGCCCAGCGGCAGCAGGGGGCGGTTGTCGCGCGGAAACGCTTCCATGCCGCTTTCGGGGTGATAGAGCAGCGCGTTGGCCGGCCCGACCTGTCCCAGGAAGAGCTCCTCTTCTGCGAGGGCCACGCAGGTGATGCAGCCGGATGCGCGTTGATCCGGCTGGCTGCCCGCGTTGGCGTTGGCGAGGTAGCGGTTGGCTTTGGCCAGCGCGCGCCGGAGACGGGCGACCACGCTGCCCTCCGAGTGCCAGTAGCTTTCGGCGACGATGACCCGGATTTCGCGGCTGCGATGGGGGAGATAAGGGCTCAGGTCGACCAGGATGGCCAACGCCTGCCCGGCGTCCTCATGCGTGCCGACGGGCGCCGTTTCGAAGGAAGCTTCGGGCGCAGAGTGTTGGCTGCGTACGCCCTTCTGGAAACGCAGGATCTCACTTTGCCAGTCCATCGTTGGTTCCCCTCTCCGCGTTGAACGGGGGTAACTCGCGCTGTAAACGCTCTTCCAGCGCGCCGAAGTCCGAGCGGGCCGTCAGGTCCAGCGACAGCGGCGTCACCGAGACCTGGCGTTGGACGTGCAGGGCGTAGATGTCCGAGTCCCGGGTGGTGCTCGTCGGATCGTCCATCATGCGGTAGCCCGGGCGGTGCTCGCCGTTCTTGCGGTCGGGCCGCGTCGGGAGATAGTAGCGCTGCCGCGATAGACGCGTCAGGCGCCAGGGCGTCTCCGGCGTCGCCGTATCCGGCACGTTGACGTTGAGAACGTCGGTGTCGTAAGGCAAGGGATGCGCGAGCAGGTACTGGGCGAAGCGCGCGGTGAAGGCCTGCGCGGTGGTGTAGTCGACGTTTGCCCCGGTGGCGTGGTGGTGGTAGGCGACGGGCGTCGTCAGGGAGACGGCCAGGGCGGGCAGCGCGTGGGCGGCGGCTTCTAGTGCGGCGCCCACGGTGCCGGAGATGGTGATTTCGGTGCTGAGATTCTCGCCGAAGTTGATGCCTGAGATCAGCAGGTCCGGGCTGCGCGGGGCGAGCTCCAGCACGGCGAGAATGACGGCGGTCGCCGGGGGCGCGTCAACGGCGTAGGCCGTGACGGTCTCGCCGTTGAGCGTGTGCTCGACCGGCGTGATCTTTCCAGAGATGCCCGCGATCATGGCGCGTCCGGCGCCGGACCACTGGCGGTCCGGGGCGACCACCAGCAGCTCGCCCAGGGGCTGCAGAACTTCCGCAGCCGCCCACAGGCCGTGAGAGCGTATGCCATCGTCGTTGGTGATGATAATCAAGGGTTGTACCATATACAAAGAATACCACGGGATCGTGCCGTGACAAACGAAGGGTTGCGGTCAACATCATCAACGCCGCGCTGAAGCGCGTTACTACGAACTAAGTAGGTCAGAAAAAATATGTTAACACATAGGGACATTTGCTCGGAATCCCCGTCTCGGGGGCGGTCTCCTTAGAACCGGGACGTTCGCGATTAGCCGTCCCCGAGACGGGGACGGGGAGCGGAT
>CAZCPK010000042.1:12764-14414 GCA_964500755.1 uncultured Anaerolineales bacterium | reverse complement strand
CTAATCCCCAGATCTTACCCAGCGTCCGGCAGCCGTAGACGGCCCCCACGTAGCCCACAACCCCTCCGGGCACGATGGCCCAGTATAGGGCGAAGACAAAAGCGGCGGCGTAGGCCAACGTCGGTTGGGCGGAGAGGAGCAGCAGCAGACAAGCCCCCAGGCCTATACCCGGACCTAGCAGCAGCATCCGTCGACGTGCTTCGGCCTCCCGCCCCAACCGCTGTACCATCAAGTCGGCCACTTTACCCATCAGTGGCATGCTCACGATACCGATCAGACCGATGATGGCATAGATCCCCGTCGCCGTCTCCAGGGAATAACCCACGTCCTCCGTCCAGTAGCCGACGATCTGCGTCCAGATAAGGAATTCTGCCATCATGCTGGTTAGAAAGGTTAGAATGGCGCCCCAGATGGCGTAGCGGGAAAAAGCCGCCCGCACCGACCATTCTGACAAAGAGGTAGTGCCCTCACGGCCGGTTCCGGAAAGACCGCGAGGCTTCAGGCCATACGCTGCGGGCGCCCGGCGTCCGAGCAGGGAAGCCAGCGACAGGGCGCCCAGCACGATGAGCCCCAGAAGCAACATTTCGCCGCGCCAGGCGGCGTCGAGGGCCTCCAAGGCGACAGCGACGCTAGGAGTCGAGCGAACAGCGGGGTCCGCGAGGGCAACGCCCAGGCGCTGCGCGAGCTCCGCCGGTGGCAACGCCGCTGCCTCAAGGCCAGCAGCGGAGATAACGGCGCGATCCAGGGCGTGCTGCGCCGCACCCAGACGGGGCTTGACGATCTGGGCCAACATAAACTGGGCCAGGGGCGCCCCGGCGAAGGCAATCCCCCACATGGTGCCGTAGGTATCGCCACGATACCACTGTCGTACGGAGACCGTCGAGGAGACCCAGAGCAGGCCGGTAGCCAGGCCACCCAGCAGACCGAAGGTAAACAGGTAGGCCAGGTGAGTATCAACGCGGCTGGTGAGAACAAACCCCAGACTACCCAGGAGAGCGGCAGCGCCGTAGACGGGCCGAGTCCCCCAACGGTCGAGTAACAGTCCGCTCAAATAGGCTGTGACAGCATAGCAGACCATCATCAGCGAGTAGCCTAACGTCACCTGGGCCGCGCTCCATCCAAAAGTAGCTTCTATCGGCCCTTTCAGAATAGCAAAGGTGGCGCGATAGCCAAAGAGACAGAAGACCGCCAGCCACGAAGCCCCCACCACCGCCCATCCGTACCTCCTCGCGCGTGCTTCCTCCATACCTCTCCTTTGAAATGATCTGGTGATCCGTTCTCCAGGTAATCAACTGGTCAAGGGGTGCCAAGGCCGCATATCTCTCGGCGGGGGGACAGCGCGCCTCTCTCGAAAGGCAGCCCTTCCCGGGCTTGGGGGGGCGGTACCGGGTTCACTCCGAGCTATAGAGGGGGATACGACCCATATCCTCCATGGCGAGCGGTCGGAAGCGAATGGCCTGCCCGCCCCCGGGCGCCAGCTCGAGGTCGAGGACTGTCGACTGGCTCACAATTCCCTTGCGGATCTCGACCGCCGTCGGATTATGCTCCCAATCGGCGCCGGGACCGTCAGCGTAAATCTCGGCGACGTACGCACGACCCGGCTCGAGGAAAGAGAGCGGTGTCGACAACGTGCGCCCCGCCTCATCGGTG
>CAZCPK010000042.1:0-12754 GCA_964500755.1 uncultured Anaerolineales bacterium | reverse complement strand
GGTGACGCTTCCCAGGTACCAGTCGTCGCCGTCGCGCTCCCGCCGGACGACGGTGATAAAATCACCAATCTGCGCGTGCAGCACCTGCGTCTCCTCCCACGTGACCGGCACGTCTTGAATGAACTGAAAGGCCGGCTGATTGACGTAGTTTTCAGGCAGATCCGCAGCCATCTGCCAGGGACTGTAGAGCACCACGTAGAGCGCCAGCTGCTTTACCAGCGTCGTCCGCACACGACTGACCGGCGGGGGATTGGGGTAGCGCACGTCGAAGATGCCCGGCGTGAAGTCCAACGGCCCGGCCAACATCCGGGTAAAGGGCAGAATCACGGTGTGTTCGGGCGGATTGCCGCTATCGCCACCCCAGGCGTTGTACTCCTGACCCCGTGCGCCCTCACTGGTCATCAGGTTCGGATAGGTGCGACGCAACCCCGTCGGTTTGATGGGCTCGTGAACGTTGAGCATAATCCCCTGATCCGCGGCGACCTCCACTACCCGCTGGTAGTGCTCCACCATGAACTGCCCGTGCTGCCACTCGCGTCCCACCACCTCACCCGTCGTGTCTCGCCGCTCGATATTCTGCCCCTGGCTCACGTAGCCGGTCTTGACCACGTCAATGCCCAGCGCCTTGGAAAAGGCAAAGGCGTCCTCCACCTGCTGTTCGTAGTTGGCGACGTCCCCACTGGTCTCGTGATGACCGATCAACCCTATGTCACGTTCGGCGGCGTAAGCGGCAACTTCCTCAATATCAAAGCCGTCGACCGCCGTCGTGAAGTCAAAACCGGACCCATCGGTGTGCCAACCCGCATCCCAGCCCACGTTCCACCCTTCGATCAGCACGCGATCCAGTCCGTAGTGCGCCGCAAAATCGATATAGTTTTTGGCTCTTTCCGTCGTAGCTCCATGCTTATAGCCCGGCGTCCAGGTGTAACGGTCCACGTGCATCCCCCACCAGATCCCCGCATACTTCCCCGACTCGATCCACGAGACGTCCTCCAGGGCGTTCGGCTCGTTCAGGTTCAGGATCAGATACGAGGTGATCAGATCTCCCGGTCGTTCGGCGATCTGGATCGTGCGCCAGGGCGTCTGCAACGGCGTCTCCGCCTTCACCTTGATCCCGTCGGACCAGGGTACCAGATCGCACTGCAGAGTGGTCTCACCGGTGCCGCGCAGCGTCATGGAGGCGTAGTCCACCAGCGCCGCCTCATGCACGCTGAGATAGAGCCCTTCGGCGGTCTTCATAGTCAACGGCGTGTGGACGGCGTTGAACTCCTCGGAGGTGGTGAGAAAACTGAGGGGCGAGGTCTTGTAAAGATATTCGTAACGATTACCGGCATATGCCGGAATCCACCAGGCCTGATGATTGCCCGCAAAGACGAAACTTGTCTCCTCGTCGACGATCTCTACGTCCGTGAGGTGCGACTGCCGGGGAATTTCGTAGCGGAAACCAACGCCGTCATCGTAGACGCGAAAGACAACGTCCAGCGTGCGCGGCTGCTCAGCAGAATCGGTCAAGGTGAGGCGGAGCTCGTTGTAGTGATTGCGGATCGTCTCGACCTCGCCCCACGGCTGGGTCCACGTCTCGTCAAAGGTGCGGGTGTCGCTCTCCTGCAGCGTCAACTTGGCGTTCAACGGCAGGCCTTCTTTGAAGCGAAAGCCCAGTTTCGAGGGCAAGAGCACGTCCCTCTCGCCGTAGCGGATCGCATAATGCGGCGCCCCATCGATCAACAAAAAGGTCACCGCGACCTCACCATTGGGAGAGGTCACGGACCGCTCCACGTTGACGGGCGGCACGGCTTGAGGAGCAAGATTCTCAAGCCACGCCGCCCCCACCGTCAGCACCGGCGTTAAGGTAGTTCGACAACCACTCAGCAGCAGAAGTCCTGCCAGCAACGCTATTCTCAACTTGCTTCGAGGCCTCAATATTCCGTCCTTTCCTCAGCGATATAGTCAGGCGCATAGGATTCATTATAACTGATATCGTCTAACATGTGGAGATCGCCCCAAAACCGCCAGAGCACGGTATAATCATAGCAACGTTCGCAATCGGTGTCGGTGTCGCTCACGTGGGTAAGCGTCAAGGAGGAGAAAGTGCAGTCCGGACGTGACAGAACGAAGGTACAGTTGATCGGTGGCCAGCGGATCTTCCGGGACGACGACCCAGAACAGCAGCTCCCTTTCTATGAGGAGCTCTTCACCAGATTGCCTCAGGAGGTTCTCCCTCCTGCTACGCTGACCCGTTACGTCGCTTATCAAGCAGCGCTAACGGACACCCATACCCTGCATTTTCTGGGGGTGGAGGTCGCTGACATGGCGCACCTCTCCGGGGACATGGCGGGTTGGGAGTTGACGGGAAACGCCTGGCGCCTCTGGCGGACGGAAGCGGGTCAGCTCGTTCTCGACGCGGAACAGGCGCTGACGTGGCGCTGGTCGGCGTCGGGCCCGGCATCCGATCCGTCCGCAGGGTTCATCGGTGAGTTCACGGCATTGCTCCCCACGAACATGAACGCCAAGAAGAAGAGAGAACCGCACCGCTTCAGAGTCTCCGGTCACGCCTACGTGAGGGCCAGCCGGAACGGCGCAGGAGAGACCCGCGATCACGACGCCATTGCGTTGGTCGACCATGACCCGGCGTGGGCCGAGCAATTTGTTACCTTCGCTGCGTGGTTGCGTGAAACATGCGGAACCGACCTGGTCCATCGCGTGGAGCATTACGGAAGCACAGCCATTCCGGGCATCCCCGCCAAGCCGGTCATCGACGTGCTCGTAGAGATTCCTTCGTTTATCCGGGCAAAACCGACCTTCCTCGCCCGCCTCAACGATCCACGCTGGGAATACTGGTGGTACTCGAATCACATGGTCTTTATCAAGCGCGACGCTCTGATGGGAAAGCGAACGCACCACGTCCACGCGGCACCGCGCGGGCACCCCGTCTGGGAAGGACTCACGTTTCGAGATTACCTGAGAGAGCATCCGGCAGTCGCCGCGCGGTACGCAACCCTGAAGCGGGAGCTGGCGGACCAGTACCATAAGGATCGGGAACGCTACACGCACGCCAAGTCGAATTTTGTGCAAGATGTGCTGGCGAAAGCCAAACGGCAGCCTCCCGGAGAGTGAGGCATGCCTCATTCGACTACCGATCCGCACAAGGCGCCCCCACCCCTGGAACGGATTTACAACTTCTGGGACTGCGGCGGAGGTCCCAATCCGGACGGCAAAGTCATGCAGCGCCACCAGCTCTTTCGCAGCGGCACTTTGGCCCACGCCACCCCGGGCGATCTCCAAATCCTCAAAGGTCTAGGTCTCAAGACAATCTGTGACCTGCGATCCCATCGCGAGCGGCGCAGAAACCCCGACCGCTTGCCCGATATCCCTGACCTGCAATACGTGCATCTCCCCATCAACTCCCGTCCCCGGCTGGGAAGGCTGTTGATCACGTGGCTCACAGGTGGAGATTCCGGGGACGTGATGCGTCGCATCTACAGAGCTTTCGTCACGGACTTCTCACAACAGTTTGCGGAACTCATGCACATCCTGGTCAATCCAGACAATCTGCCGTTGCTGATTCACTGTACGGCGGGCAAAGACCGCACCGGATATGCCTGCGCTCTAACGCAATTGGCGCTGGACCTACCATGCGAGCGCGTGATAGAAACCTATCTTCGCAGCAACGAACAGCTCCGTCCTTTTCGGGAGGAGATGAGAGACAGACTGCGCTATCTTCCCTATCTGGGACTCTCACTGGAGAAATTTTCCCCCTTCTTCGAGGTACAAAGTGTCTACCTGGAAACTGCCCTGGCAGAAGCCCGGGAGACGTACGGTACGGTCGCGGCCTACCTACAACGAGGATTGCACATATCGGAGACGAGAAAGTCTCAGGTACAGGCCAACCTCCTCACGACACCCCAACAGCACTCGTCCTATAGCCGATCCACGCCGCGCTCCCTTACTCCGGGACAATGATACCATTAGCTCCAGCGAGCAAAGCACCTGACCCGCAGCGAGGCACAGAGGAGAACAACCGGTCCTGCCCTCCGCGATGGTATGGTTCCAGTGAAAAGCTATCTCACCGGAATATCGGGGGAGTCTCCGAACAAAGTTTCTTACCGCAGATATTCTTATCTATCTCTAATCTCCTGCTTATCTGATTCTAATCTCCACTTTCTATTATGATAACGAATTGAGGTAAAAGTCTGTTCGTTAAGTATACAAGGAGGTGTAAAGATGTCATTGCTCCGTAAACGTACTGGAGAGATGTCCTTACGCGATGCCATGGATCGGCTACTGGAAGATAGCCTGGTGCGCCCCTCATTGTTCCCCGGCGAAGGTGAGCGGGTGCCGGCCCTCGACGTAGTGGAGAAAGAAGATAGTTACGTCGTCAAGGCGTCCGTACCCGGCGTCAACCGCGACGATCTAGAAATCACCACCTCCGGCAACACCCTCGTCATCCAGGGAGAGACCCGAGAGGAAAAAGAGGAGGAAGAAGAAGGTCGCTATCTCTACCGGGAACGCCGCTACGGTGCCTTCAGCCGCTCTCTCACTTTACCTGATGACATCAACGCCGACGAAGCCGAGGCCGAATTCGAGGACGGTATTCTGACCCTCAAGCTACCCAAAGCCGAAACGGCAAAGCGTAAGAGCATCCGTATCAAGAAGAAGAAATAAGCGCTCCTACGTATCACTGGGGAGCCCCCGATTGTAACCAATCGGGGGCTCCCTTTCTATTGGCCCGTTAAGAGAGGGCTCCACTGAAGGCTCTTATGGGTTTTTCAGTAGAGTCAAAGTCGGCTGCTCTAAAGAAAGACGTGGCCCTACAGTACCTCCGTGTGTTAGCAAAGTGTTACATTTGCACAAAGTTCAATGCTTGCGGTTGCTGTTTGCGGCGCTCTATGTTACACTGTTCCTATGCTCGCATTGAAATGATGCAGGAAGTCAGACTTGTATACCCTGGCGCATATACAAGACTTTCCTTGCCATCCCTTGGGGGACGGAACATTTGGACTTCCTTAAGAGTCGGGACGAGGTATGAAGCATGAGGGAAACACCCCTACGGGTTCTCCTGCTTGTGGAACAAGCGCAACCTAGAGAGACGCTTATTGTCGCCCTGCATCAGGCGTTTCACAATCTCCACATCCAACAAGCGCACACACCGCTTCACTATCACCATTTTCTGAGAGACGCAAACTTTGATCTTATCATCACAGAAGCGCAGAGCTCCACGCTCAAGATTCCCTCGCTTCCCAAGACGCTCAAAGCCTGGGCGCCAGATAGCCCGCTCCTCCTGCTCAACTGCCCGGACACCGCTAAGGCAGACATCTCCCTAGCAGACGCCGTCTTCGACGTGAGTCAGGACTACAAACACGCCACGGAACAAATCATCGCCTACATCCGTACGCTGACTCAACATAAGGAAATCGGGAATCGGCCCCGCAAGACCCTGCAGCGCATCCACCAGGAGTACCAGGCCCTGCTTACCCTGGGTGCCCAGGGAGATATGTTTCAAGGTTCTCCTGTGGAGACGGTGTCCCGGCTCGCCGAGGAGACCTGCGCCATGCTCGATCTCGATCGCGTCACGATATGGCGTCGCACGGATAGTCCACCGGAGATCTGCTGCCTGGCTGCTACCGGAGAAGACGCGGAGGTTTTCGTCGGGCAGTGCTTGCCCTTTACTATCGTAGAGAAGCAACTGGAGCCGCCGGTCATTAAGAGTGGCGCGGTGCGGGGAACACGCGTCATCCATCACAATCTCCTCAGCGAAGTCGTCGCCGATTCCACTCAAAAAGCGTGCGCCTTCCTTGACGTCCCGGTTTGCAGCCAGGGTAAAGTCGTCGGCCTCCTGACGTGTGAGATGCTGAGACGGGAACGCAACTGGTCGACAGAAACCATCAACCTTGTCACCTACATCGCCGACCTCGCGGCCCAGATCTTCATTAATGCCAGTCTTCAGCGGCGAGCGCGCGAGCTCTCGACCATCGTCCAGATCAATCGGGAGATAAACGGTGTCTCAGATCTCAGCCAATTATGTCGACTCATCGCAAGACACGCGACAGAAACCATGGAGATAGACACCGGGGGCGTCTTCGTAGTCACGCCGGATAATCAGATAACCCTGGAGGTCTACGGCCTGGACGCTGATCAAGAAGAATCTATCAGAGAAATGGACCTGTTCCACCAATCAGACGAGCTCATCCTGGAGGCGCTGAAGGAGCGTCAGCCGCTGCTGATCCATAACGTAGCCCAGGCCTCACCCACCCCCATCACGAAGACGCTCACCGCCTTAAATATGACATCCCTCTTGGTTGTGCATATGTTCAAGGACGACGAACAGATTGGTGGCATTGGCGTCGGCAGCTACAGCGCCCGTTACTTCAACCAGGAAGAGATTGCATTTCTGAAGGCGTTGGCCCAACAGTGCGTCAACGCCGTGCAGAACGCGCGACTCCTCTACCGGGAACAACAGCGCCGCGAGCTGGCCGAGGCCTTGGAACAGGCTGCCATCCTGGTCAACAGCAATCTGCACCCGGATGAGGTCCTGGACTCCATCCTGGAACAGGTCGCCCGGGTGGTCACCGGGGAAACGTTCAACATCATGCTGATCCACGAAGGTAAGGCGCACATCGAACGTTGGCGCGGGTATCGCACGCAACGGCGCAGGCACAACCGTCTCGCAACGCCGATGGCGATCGATCGGTATCCCGTTCTCCAGACGATGATCCGCACGGGCGAACCCGTCGTCATCCCCAACACGCTGCAGGCCAAAAAGTGGATTGTCGACACGGACAAGGAATGGCGCCGCTCCTACGTAGGCGCGCCCATTCGTATCGGCGGAGAAACGGTGGGCTTTCTGAACGTCAACGCCACGCAGCCTTACAAATTCGGCGTGTCGGACGGCGAGCGGCTGAAAGCCTTCGCGGCGCACGCAGCCACCGCCATCCACAACGCTCGTCTCTTCCAAAAACTGCGCGAATACGCCGACGATCTGGAAGGCCGGGTGGAGGCGCGTACGGCGGAACTTCGGACTCAATACGCGCGGCTGGAAGCGGTGCTGAACAGTACCACGGACGGTTTCATCGTCACCGACGCTGAAGGCCACATCCTACAAGAAAACCCGGTCGCCAACGCCTGGCGCACACAGATCCTGACGCAGGCTGAAGCACAGGAGCTGGAGGCGACCCTAGAGAAACTGGCCCGGACAGCCGACCGCCACCCCGACGCCATCCTGGAACTCACCGACCTCGATCTGCAATTACGGGCCGCGCCGGTGCAAGGCAGTTCCGATGACACTAAGCCGCGCGTCATCGCTGTACACGACGTCAGTCATCTCAAGGAGTTGGAACGCATGAAGTCGCAGTTCATCTCCAACGTCTCTCACGAGCTGCGCACCCCCATCACGACCATTCAGCTTTACGCGCAACTTCTACGCCAGTGTCCCAGCGAAAAACGCGACGAATATCTGGTCGCTCTGGAGACGGAGGCCAACCGACAGGCCCAACTCATCCAGGACATACTGCAGTTCTCCAAGCTGGGCACCAAGAGCGTAGAGCTGCAGCGTCGGCACCTCAACCTCAACGAACTGCTGAAAGATCTCGTTCAAGCGCAGGAAGTCCGGGCCATGTCCAAAGGGATTGCCCTGCACGCTAAGCTAAAAAGCGCGCTCCCTCCCATCCACGCAGATGAGGAAAAAATCAGGCAGGTATTTCTCAACCTTATTATCAACGCGATCCAATACACGCCAGAAGGCGGTTCGGTGACCATCAGCACGGACGTGACGGAGGCCGATGCGCAAACCTGGATCATCACGCAGGTCCGCGACACCGGGATCGGTATCCCGGTCGAAGAGTTGCCCTATATCTTTCAGCGCTTCTTCCGGGGCTCCGTTCCCCAACAGAAACAGATACCGGGCACCGGTCTCGGGCTGGCTATCACCAAGGAGATTGTGGAACTACACCAGGGATGGATTACTGTAGAGAGCAAATGCAATCAGGGCTCAACGTTCACGATATGGCTCCCCACGGCCCAGAACCCAGTCGATGCCCCGCGCAACTTACTAGAAAGGAGAAAAGATGTCCAAGCCTAACACGAACCGGATCCTGGTAGTTGAAGATCACGGACTTCTATTGCAAGCCTTGGCCGGTCTGCTGGAATCTCACGGATACGTCGTCGACACGGCCGAGAACGGCGTCGAGGCGCTGGCCCGCATGCGGGAAGCAAAGCCAGATCTGATCCTATCCGACATTATGATGCCTCAAATGGACGGGTACACTTTTTACAAAGAGGTACGGAGTCACCCCAACTGGGTCCGCATCCCCTTTATCTTCCTCACCGCCCGAGGCCAGCATGAGGACATCAAAAGGGGCAAGGCGTTGGGTGTAGAGGATTACCTCACCAAGCCTTTTGACACAGAAGAGGTCATCATCGCCGTGCGCTCTCGTCTGGAAAGAGCAGCTGCGCTCCAAGAGGCCTCAGAGATGGAGTTTGAACAGCTCAAACAGGAGATCGTCAACGTGCTCAGCCACGAGCTGCGCACCCCCCTCACCTACATCTCCGGCTACACGGAGCTGGCGCTGGAGGACGCGACCAACCTTTCCACGGATGAGCTTATTTCGTTCCTGGCGGGTATCAAAAAAGGTGCCGATCGCCTGCGGAAACTCGTCGAGAATCTGCTGTTAGGCGTGCAGATCGATACACAGCGCTGTGCGGAAGAGTACAACACTTTCGCCAAGGTGCAGAAGGGGATCGGAGAGGTGGTCAGACAGACAGCCAAAGCGTATGAAGCCCAGGCGCGGGAGAAAAGTATCCGGATCAACGTCGAGATCTCACCCGACCTCCCGCCGGTGAGGATGTACCGTCCTTTCTTATCGGACGCGCTGAGCCGAATTATCGACAACGCGATCAAATTCACCGCCGAAACCCCCGCCCAAATCACGGTGCGGGCGAAGGCCACCGACGAATGGGTCGACATCACCGTCAGCGATCAAGGGATTGGCATCAATCCCGAGCACGTCGACGACATCTTCCGCCGTCTTCAACAGAGTGACCGAGCCAAGACCGAACAACAGGGCTCCGGCATGGGGCTTTTCATCAGCAACTCTCTGGTGGAGTTGCACGAAGGTACCATCGAAGTGGAGACGGCGCCGGGAGAAGGGAGCACCTTCACCGTCCGCATCCCCGTCGTCAAGTCCAAATCTGATCAAGATCAGCCCCCGAGCGTTTGAATTATGCCTCCTCCTCGTCCATCAAACCCTCGCGCCAGGCGTAGACCGCCGCCTGGGTGCGATCCGAAAGGTGCAGCTTGCCCAGCAGGTTACTCACGTGGGCCTTGACCGTGTGCTCGGTGATCACCAGCTGCTCCGCGATGTCGGCGTTACTCTGCCCCTGCGCGATGAGGTGCAGCACCTCCAGCTCCCTAGGTGTGAGGTCCGCGGCGGGATCCTGGCGCGCCGGCGCGGTGACCTCCGCCATCAGCCGCCGCGCGATGGCCGGATGCAGGATCGCTTCGCCCTGGCTGGCCGCCTGGATGGCTTGCAGCACGGTATCGGCGTCTGCGTCCTTGAGTAGATAGGAGAGCGCCCCCGCTTTAATCGCCGAGAAGATCAACTCGTCCCGCGTGTAGCTGGTCAAGACGACCACCTGCGTGCGCGGGCTGATCTGCCGGATGCGCCGGGTAGCCTGCACGCCGCCCTGATCGGTCGGCGAGGTGCCGGGTTCCAGCGGTAAGACCAGATCCATCAACACGACGTCGGGGACGTGCACTTTCACACCGGTGACGGCGCTCGCCGCGTCGCCCGCCTCTCCAACGATGGATATATCGGAGCGCGCGTCGAGATAGAAACGCAACCCTTTACGCACGACGTCGTGATCGTCGACCAAAAAGACTGTAATGGACCTACTTTTGGAATCTGATGACATATCTCTCCATTCCCAGTTAGAATCTACGGATAGGAGCGACGCCAGAGAGCCGGGGGCGGAGCCAGAGACTCCGCCCCCGGCTCTTGCACCGTCCTACTTCATCTTGGTATCGGATTGAGGTCTATCCGTCTCAGGTGAGAGGGAGACCGGCAAACTGCCCAACAACAGCGTGGGACTGATACCCTTCTCGGTGATCACGATCTTGGTATTGTCGCGCAGGGCGGCCTCGGTGGTCTCCAATTGACGCAGCACTTGAGCGCTGCCCTGGAAGTAATGCTGCGCAGCCTCGTTGACCAAGCGAATCGCCTCGGCCTTACCTTCGGCTACCTCGACGGCGGCCTTACGCTCACCTTCGGCCTTGCGAATCATGGCCTCACGATCTCCCTCGGCTCGCTGGATCGTCGCCTTCTTCTGCTGCTCGGCAGCCTCGAATTCACCGGTCGCCATCAATCGCATGGCCCGTCGCTCCTGCTCAGCCGTCTTCTGTTTGTGCATGGCTCTCTTGATGTCCTCCGGGGGATCGATTAGCATGATCTCGATCTTGCTGATCTTGAGACCCCAGTCCTTGGCGAAGCCGTTCAAGACCCGCTCCAGGTTGGTGGCAATACGCTCCCGGGCCACCAGGCTCTCGTCCAACGTCAGATCGCCGAACTCCTGTCGGAAGTTCGTCATGGCCAGCTGCACGATGGCCCGCTTCCAGTTATCGATGTTGTAGAAGGTGCGCTTGATGGACTCCTCATTGACATCCGGACGCACCCACATCACACCATCCACCCGGATCTCGACGTTGTCCTTGGTGATGACCGGCTGGGGCGGAATGTCCATAGTGTGCTCGCGAATATCGCGCACGCGGATCACGTTGACGAATGGAATCTGCCAGCCCAGGCCCGGCATCACAAAGCCGGAATACCGCCCCAACGTCTCCTTGATCCCCCGTTCGTAGGGTTTCAATGTGTACAATGGAAAGCGTATCGTTCTCACCACAAACCTCCTGACTCTATAGATGAATACAAAAAGCTATCTCAGAAGCGATCCACCGCAGCATCGGCGTCACAGAGGTACTAAACCGCGTCCTGTGATCACGTCGATAGCTCATAAGTTTGAAAACAGCGCCGTAGCGCGCACCACCACCATGATCAACAGCGGGAGCGGGAGCGTCCGTTGCAACGTCAGCGTCGGCGTGGCTCCTGGCTGTACGTAGGCCAAAGGTTCCGCGCACTCGCCGACCAACCCCAGAGCGCCCGCGCGTTCTCCACGACAGCGATCTAGCCGGTATCCCCGACCATCATAGATCAACTCCGTCCACGTATGCATCTGACGCCCCTGATCCTGTAGGGCGGCCAGGGGCTGATCATTGCGCCGCAACACCATCCGTTCACCGGCGCCCAACACCGGGCGCAACGACCAGGACGCCTTGCCCAACTCCCATTCGTACCCCTGACGGCTCTGATGTAGCCGCAGGAGGGTCTTGCCGTCGCGCTCCAAACTTAGATTGTTCTGAATTCCAAGCCAGCCTTGACTCTCGCATATCCGGAGCGGGGTCTCATCCGGTTCGACGAGGGGAGCACGTAGATGCGTGAGATCCGCAGGATGCCACGGCCACACCTGGTCAACGGGGATCACCAGCTTCTGTCCCAGCCAGGCCCAGTTGTCAATACGAGGCTGCGGTCGCAGCCACTCGCCGTTGGAGAGATCTGCCTGGACGACTCTATCTTCACTCAACACCGCCTCAGCTTGGACGATCGTCCCTTTGCCGGGCTCACTCTCTAGCGTCAGCCGTCCCCCGGCCTCGAGCATGCGTTCTCGCATGCTGGCGACGCCCAACCCCGCGTGCCGCGCGTCGAGGTCAAAGCCGACGCCGTTGTCCTCCACGGTGAGCAGCGCGTATTCCGGCAAGCACCGCAGCCGCACGTCAACGCGACTGGCCCGCGCGTGACGTGCGGCGTTATACAGCGCCTCCTGCGCCACACGATAGAGCCCCTCGGCGATGGAGGGCGGCAGGTGCGCATCGTTACCCTGCGCCTCGAAGTGGATCAGCAGATGCTCCCGCGCACCCAGGAGTAACGTGTAATCGTTGAGCGCCTGAATCAAGCCCTGTTCCTGCAAGGAACCCGGGCGCAGATCGGCGATCAACCGCGTGGTCTCACGTTGCGCCGTCTGCGCCGCCGTCTCTATCTCCTCTATCATGACCAATACATCGTCAGGACACCGGGTCGTCTCATCCAGACGCGCCCGCACCGCACGGGCAGTCATCGCCAGGCTGAAGAGCTGCTGCTTGACGCTGTCGTGCAACTCGCGCGCCAGTCGATTGCGCTCTTCGACGACCGCCAGCGCCCTCACCTGATCCGTCAGGCGCGCGTTACGCTCGCGCAGCAGGGCGAGATCCTCCTCGTCCTCCTCCAGATGTTGGATCAGCACGTCGAGATTATCCGCAAGACGTCCCACCTCATCATCCCGAGGATCGGCGACGCGCAGGGCCAGATTTCCTCGTAGCCAGGCCTGACTGCTTTCCTGCAGGCGTCGTAGGCGGCGTGTGAAGGGGCGGTTGACAAACAGGCTCCACAAGAACCCCAGGGCCAACGCACCCAACCACGACCATTGCCCCACCACAACCATCAAAATGGCGAGGCCGACGTGAGTCAAAAATAACCTGGTGTGCGATTTCAACGTGGGCATATTTTACTCCTGGTTGATGCCGTCCAGTTCCACTACATTGTAACAGACATCCACGCAACTGTCATCGCCCGTTCGAACCAATATTCGTTACTACCTCCGAGGGATAAGAGACTTGCGTACTCCAGCAAGAGGCCTCAACCAAGATTCCCCCAGACTTTACCGAGGTGGTTCA
>CAZCPK010000041.1:10111-14764 GCA_964500755.1 uncultured Anaerolineales bacterium | reverse complement strand
GCAGAATCTGCGTCACGGCGGGCCTGGCGATGATCGCGTTGCTCGTCCTCCGGATGGCGGTGTGACGGCGGACGCATCTATCCTCCGTTAACTTACGATAAAGGAGTATGCTATGAGACCCAGGCTTCTCATAACGGGCGGCTGTGGAAAGATCGGCTCGTACTTTGTCCCGTTTGCTGCGGATAGATACGCGATCCGCGTGGTGGATAAGGTGCCCTGGGACGCCACGGAACTCGGTCCCCTGCCGGGCGAGAGTCTGGTTCTCGACCTGCAGGATCTGGATGCCTGTCGGGCGGCGTGCGAAGAGGTCGACGTGGTCATCCATCTGGCTGCGGACGCATCACCGGCGGCAGACTTTATGGCGTCGCTCTTGCCCAATAACGTCGTCGCCACCTACAATCTCTTTCGCGCCGCCAAAGAGTGTGGCTGTGGGCGTTTCATCTTCGCCAGTAGTGCGCACGTCGTGTCGGCCTATCCGCCCGACGTTCAGGTCAAGCGCAACATGCCCGTGAGACCCGGGAACCTTTACGGCGTCTCAAAGTGCTTTGGCGAAGCGTTAGCCGCCTACTACGCGTTTAATGAGGGCTTACCTGCGATCGTCCTGCGCATTGGCGCGTACATCTTCCCCAGGGAATACGACGAATTCTCGATGGAGGAACGGGACGCTTTTTTAGATCCCGACGACTTCAATCAACTGCTCATCACGTGCCTGGAGACGCCAGACGTCACCTTCGCCATCGCGCACGCCCTTTCGGACAATCGATTCAAGCGCCTCGATCTTACCGAGACCCGGGCGCTCTTCGGGTATCAACCGCAAGCGGATGTCTTTGATATTTTCTAAGAAGCCATTTGAAAATTGTAAGGTGGAGACCTCCGCGGTCTCGGTAAGGGCGTTCTGAGTTGACGTGCCGTTCTCAATGTAGGTCGTCAGCCGTTTTTGCCCTATCGATTGTAAGCGAAAGTGCGTTGCACCTGGAAGCGCTACACCCCGCGTCTGCCCCGCTTCGCTCAACGGAGACAAGGGGCGTATAATGAAGGTGCAAGCTATCCACGAGCAGGATACCTATAAAGAAGGAGATCGTCGCATGCAGAACAGCACCTTGCAGCACTCCAATGTAGTCCGAGAAGCGCAGGGCTTCACGTTCCGTGATCTTAACAAGAACGGCAAACTGGACGTCTACGAGGATCCCCGGCAACCGCTCGACGCCCGCGTCGAGGATCTACTGGCGCAGATGACGTTGGAAGAAAAAGCGGGCCTGCTGTTTATCAACGGCACTATCGTCAACGAGGACGGCTCCCTTGAGGCCCAGCCGGACGCCGCGCCATTCCCCGCTGCGGCGGTGACGCAGATCACCGATCAGCGGATGAACCACTTCAACCTTTGGGAGATGCCGGCGGGGCAGGTGGTGGCACGCTGGTACAACGCGCTCCAGCACTTCGCCGAACAGACGCGCCTGGGCATCCCCGTCACCATCGCCTCGGACCCCCGCAACCACTTCAGCCCCAACATCTTCTCGATGGCGGCGGCTGACTTCTCCCAGTGGTGCGAGACGCTGGGCTTTGGGGCGCTCGACGACGCCGACCTGGTCAGGGAGTTTGCGGACACCGTGCGCCGGGAGTACCTCGCCGTCGGGATTCGGGTCGCGCTGCACCCGCAGATCGACCTGGCGACGGAGCCGCGCTGGCCCCGCATCAGCGGCACCTTCGGAGAGGACGCCTACCTGACCGCGCGGCTAGCCAAAGCCTACATCGAAGGCTTCCAGGGCGCGGCGCTCGGCCCGCACAGCGTCGCTTGTATGACCAAGCACTTCCCCGGCGGCGGCCCCCAGAAAGAGGGGTTGGATCCGCACTTTGCGTTCCAGAAAGGCCAGATCTATCCGGGCGACAACTTCGACTATCACCTTATCCCCTTCGAGGCGGCCTTTGACGCCGGGACGGCAGCCATCATGCCCTATTATGGCGTCCCTATGGGCCAGACGGACGAGGACGTGGCGATGTCCTTCAACAAGGCGATCATCACCGGGCTGCTGCGCGAAAAATACCAGTACGATGGCGTCGTCTGCACCGACTGGGGCCTGATCACCGATGTGCAGATGGAGGGAACTGTATGGTCGGCGCGCGCGTGGGGCGTGGAGCACCTGCGCGAGGTCGACCGCGTGAAGAAGGCGTTGGACGCCGGCGTGGATCAGTTCGGCGGCGAGAGCTGCTCCGACTACGTGGTGGAGCTGGTGGAGGCGGGCCGGGTCTCGGACGCGCGGATTGACCAATCGGTGCGACGGCTGCTGCGCCTGAAGTTCCAGTTGGGCCTCTTCGACGCTCCCTTCGTGGATGAGGATCAGGTTGCGGAGGTGCTGGGTGATCCGGCGGCGATCGCCGCGGGGCTGGACTCACAGAAACGCGCCATGACCCTGCTCAAGAACGAGGTGCACGTGCTGCCCCTGGAGGGACGCCCGAAGGTCTTTGTGCAGAACATCGACCCGGCGGTCGCGGCACAGTACGCCGAGGTGGTCTCCACGCCGGAAGCAGCGGACGTCGCCCTTCTGCGGCTGGAGACGCCCTGGGTCCCGGTGGAGACCGAGAACACCTTCGCGCGTGGGTTCCATCACGGTGACCTGGACTTCAAGGGGGAGGTGAAGGCCGAGATCCTCGCGCTGCTGCACACCGTCCCGACCATCGTCGTGCTCTACCTGGATCGTCCCGCCGTCATTCCCGAGATCCATGACGCCGCCAAGGCGCTGTTAGGCGAGTACGGCGCGCGGGACGTCGCCGTGCTGGACGTGATCTTCGGCAAGGCCCGGCCGGAGGGCAAGCTGCCGTTTGAGCTGCCGTCCTCCATGGACGCGGTGCGGAACCAGCGGTCAGACGTCCCCTCCGACTCAGAGGAGCCTCTCTTCCCCTTCGGCTTTGGGTTGTCGTATTGAGCGCTTGTTGAGGTCATGAGAAACAGTCGGTGGACGTGGCTTTCCATCATCCGTAACAGGGCTGTGGCGTGCTGTGTACTTGCATAGGTCTTAAGGAGGAGAAATCCCATGGTGTTGAGGATCGCCACGGGGGTATTCATGGTGTTGCACGGTCTGGTGCATCTGTTGTACGTTGGACAGAGCCAGCGACTGTTTGACCTGTAGCCAGGGATGGTCTGGCCTGCCAACTCGTGGGCGTTCTCCAGATTGCTTGGAGACGAAACCACGAGATGGCTGGCGAGCATTGCCTATGGCGTGGTCGCTATCGGCTTCTTGGTCGGCGGCGTTGGTATATTGGCGAGGCAACCTTGGTGGCGGCCCGCGGTGGTGGCGAGGTCATGGCGTTGACCTGTGTTCAACAGAAGCACCCAGTCCACACGGAGGTGGTGTGATCTTGAGTGGAACGTCATGGTTTTGAGATACCCCGACTCTACGGTGACCGGGCGGCAGCCCTCTACGCGCCCACTTCTGAGCGCGAAAATGTGTTGCAGGATAATCGACGCAGGTGCAGCGCGTGGTTATCCTGCCAATCTTTTTTCTTCAAGTGTAGCTCTCAGTCGGGTAAGACAAATATATCTTCGACAGGCTCCTGGAACATTCTTCCGAGTTTCAGGGCCAACTCAAGAGAAGGATTGTATCTCTCATTCTCAATGGCGTTTATAGTTTGGCGAGAGACTCCCAGCAGCTCTGCGAGGCTTGCTTGCGTCAGGTTCATGCGTTTGCGTAATTCACGCACTCTGTTCTTGATTATCACCCGATGATAGCCTCTTTCTCATGTGCAAAATGGTCACAAAGTATATTACCAGGCCGATACTGAGGATGATGAAGGGCTCGGTAAGCTTAGCTTTAGTGAAAAAATCGTAAAACGACCAGATCAGGAGTGCTATTATGACGACAACCCAACTGGTGTGGGCTGCTCTGATTGCGATGTGCATATCCATCTCGTCCGCATCTCTGAAGCCAAGTTTCTTTAGGAATTTCATGTTTCCACCTCCTTACGTAAAATCTTCTTTACATCCATTATAGGGCATTGAATTGCGGATGTCAAGAAGATTTTACATCCTATCTTTGTAGTATGTTATGAGTTTCACCCTATCTTGAGGGACAGCGCTGCGCCTGTTGCGGCCCGATCCAACCGGTAAGCGCGCGGACATCCGCAGAATCTGCGTCACGGCGGGCCTGGCGATGATCGCGTTGCTCGTCTTTTGGATGATGTTTTGAAAGTAGGTGTGCTGATCCATACCCAAAGAACCACGGGGTAGGAGGCGGAAAAGGAATATTTTCCAGAGGGCGAAAACGCTGAGCTCTGAGTGGACAGAGGACGGTGACGGGGAGATGGGAGTGCTCCTTCTCCATAAAGCCTCGTGTCGCGGTTCTCTGAGCGATCAAGATAAAGAGGCTCTTTTGGACTTCGCAGGATCAGACCGAGAACTTCCCCACGGATTTCACAGATTTACACAGAAAATGAAAAATCAGTGAAAATCCGTGCCATCTGTGGTAAAAATTTACAATCGTTTTTGGTCCACCCGGCGAAATCCCAGAGACCCGATAAAGAAAACTCCGGGATCGCGCGAACGGCGTTCGCCCAAGTCCCGGAGTTCCCTTTGTGAAAGTGTGACTACAAGCCGGCGGCCTCGCGCAGCAGGTCGGCCTTGTCCGTGCGCTCCCAGGGGAGGTCGAGGTCGGTGCGGCC
>CAZCPK010000041.1:3292-10101 GCA_964500755.1 uncultured Anaerolineales bacterium | reverse complement strand
CGCCCTCCGTGTCTCCAGGGTGAGAGATTCAGTTCTTGCACCAGAGCCGTATGCCTTTGATTCAGGGCGGGCTCGGGAGGGTGTGACAGTGCGCAGGAGGAGAGTTTAAAGGAAAAGCCGCCCTTCTCACCGAAGGGCGGCTTGATCATTCGTGTTCCCCACCGTGCCGTGTCCCGATGGTTTTGACCCTGAAATCTCAGGTGGGTGCCTACCAGTGGATCAACCTTGCCCGAAGGCTATCGTCTCACCACACGGACTCCGGCTCCCGTTTATCTTGGTGTTGGCTCAAAACCCCATCCCGGCATCACGTACACGGCAGGGCAACGTCTATATAATAGCATACTTCGCTTAGTTGACAAATGGTGTTTGGCGGACGTCTGGGTCGGGGTGTTCCGCTGGTCGGTGGCGTCGACTATTGAGGCCGGGATCGGTGCATCAATGGCTGTGCTTTGGGCGTTCAGCAACTTGTGCAGATTTAAGACGTTGTGTATAATAGGGGCGTTTTAACAAGAGGGTATTCCCGGATAGCGGGGGGCGGACGGCTATTGTGCAGTTCCACAACCTCAGAGTGCCCGTGGCGGAGGCGGTTCCGTGCCGGTGTATTGGACCACGCAAGAGCTGGACCGTGCCCATGGTTCCCCGCAACCCTCGCAAGTTGACGCCCCAAGGAGGGTAAGATGAACGTGTTCGTTCGCTTGAGTCTGGCTCTGGCTTTGCTGGTCACGTCCATGCCCCTGAACGTAGCGGCGCACGCTGCGACCCCACCCCGGAAAGGCGACGGTGTCCCCGCGCCGCAGGCCGACGATCCGCCGACGGAGATCTATCTGCCGCTGATTCTGTCCCACGGCGACGGCGCCCCTCCGCCGCCCGATTATACGGAGAATTTCCGCCACACCGTCGCGCCGCAGCGGGTACGGCCCGGTGACGCGGTGACGTATACGCTGGTCATCACGCCACCGACCGGGACGACGTGGCGGGAGGGGCGGGTGGTCGACGCGCTGCCCGCGGGCGTGGAGCTGCTGGAGGGCGCCGACGGCGCCTACGACGCGGATACGCACACGCTCTCCTGGGAACTGGACGATCTCCCGGCGGGGTCGGAGCGGCGGCTGACGGTGCAGGCCCGGGTGCGCGAGGCGGTGGAGTCGCCGGTGGCGCTGACGCACACGGCGCGGCTGGAGGTCGTCGACGCGGCGCAGGAGGCGCCCTTGTCCCTGGCGTCCGAGACGGAGGTGCTGGTGGGCCGGGCGCAGACGGGTCTCTTGACCCCCCAGGGCGGCGAGCTGCAGACGCTGGACGGGCGCGTGCGCCTGGTGGCGCCGGCCGGCGCCGTCACCGAGAGCCACGCGGTGACCGTAACCACCTATCCCTCGGCGACGGTAGCCCCCGGCGAGACCGGGGATCTGCTGCGCTTCGATCTGGAGCCGGATCTCACCTTCGCGATGTCGGTCACGGTGACGGCGGACGTCACGGGGCTGTTGCAGTCGGCGGAGATGACGTTGCACCAGCGGGTCTACCTGGGCTATCGTTACTATCCCCACAAGGACTTCTGGAAGCGGGTGGAGGAAACAGACTTCGACCCGCGCACGCAGACGTTGACCGGCACCGTCGACCACTTCAGCGACTGGAAGGTGGGCATCACCAACGTCTCCTCGTGGTCACCGACGGCGCTGGAGCCGGACGTGGCGCTCTACACCGGCGCAGCGACCCATCAGTATCCCATCGAAGTGCCGCCGGGTCGGGGCGGCCTGCAGCCAAACCTGCAGCTCTCTTACAACAGCAAGTCGTTGGATGGGTTGCTGGGCTGGAAGCGCTTCTGGGTGGGAGCCGGATGGTCGCTGGACACTATGGAGATTGTTCGGAATGGCGCCAGCTTAACCTGGGCGGATAATCCGGAATGGATCTCCCTCAGTAAGAGTTACCGCTTAATTCTCAATGGGGTAGGATACAAGCTGAAGCCGGCTGACGGACAAGGAAAAGGCCAGCCGGGACGCTACGTTGCCAAAGATAATCCCGGACTTTATCTGGAGTTGCAGACCGGCTGTACGGGCAATGAGCTGGGCTGGTGTTGGCTGGTGAAAGGATCAGATGGCACACGTTACGAGCTGGGTACCACGCATGATTCGGAGCAAGTCATGTGGCGCGTGGCCAACGACAAAAATAACGGCTTTCCGCTCGGTCCCGTTAACCGCAAAGCCACCTATCGCTGGCGGCTGCACCGGGTGGAGGACGTGCACGGCAACACCATGACCCTCCACTATAGGGAGCACCGTTGGCAGCATCGTGACGCGGTGAGTACGCTGAGTTCAATTCACTATAATAATGGTGCAACGACGATTTACTTCGAAAGCGCAAAGAGCCGGAGTCCAGCTTATCACTGGGTGATCTTTGGTGAACCCGGCCATTTGAAGACCATCCGGGTGGTGGATCATGGGCACGTGCTGCGCAGCTATCATTTCAGGTATGATGGTCGGCGGCTGACCTCTATTCAGGAAAAAGATCGTTGGGGCAACGCGCTGCCGAAGATCACGCTTTCCTACCGGGATTTTATCAACAAGCCCTGGTGTCCGGCTGCGGACGCCAACGCCTTCAAGCGGAGCACCTTTGCTTATCCCCGTCTGGTGGCCTATGATAGCGGGTACGGTGGACGGGTGTCCTTCCACTACGAGGCCGCGAATCACGATCATTGGGGCGCGTGGCCCGGTTGTAACAGCTACGCGGTCCACGACTATCACGTGGCACAGAAAGACGTGGTCGATACCGTCACGCATCCTGGTCAGCCCGCCAGCACGTTTTATACCTACCAATATCCTCGGGAAAAGAAGCACGTGGTTCGGGGGTACGGCAAAGTGACGGTTGTGCGGCATGACTACGATGGCACGCCCTTGTTCCGTGAGGTGCACCATTTCCATAACGATGAGAATCAAGGGTGGTCTCAGGGGCGAGAATATCGGAAGATAGTCCAGTCTCCCCATGGACACCCCCTGCGAAAGACGGAGACAAACTGGACGAAGTTGGATGCCTATTTTGGCGACGCGACGACGGTGGCGGTGAAAGATAGCGTCGTTAGCATTCGATACGATGGACAAGGGGAGACGAGCACCAGGGTGACCTACGAGTACGACGCCTACGGACACGTGGTTGCCAAGCGGGAGTACGCCGACGCTGACGCGCCTATCCCCTATCGCACGACGACGACGGCGTATCATATCAATGACGCGCCGGAGACGTGGATCGTGGGCTTGCCGCGGGAGATGCGCACCTACGCCGGGGACGTCGGCGGCGTGCTGCTCGGGCAGTCGCGCTCCTACTACGACCGCGACGCGCAGGGCGACGTGCGTCCGTTGGACGCCGTGCCGGTGCAGGGCGAGCTGGTCCGCACGGAGCAGTGGCTCGGCGAGCCGGGGGATACCCCCGAGGACGGCGACTACGTTGGCACTGAGCATTGGTACGACGGCGTCGGCAATCCCATCCAGACGGTCAACGCGCGGGGCTACACGCGGACGCAGCGCTACGCGCAGGGCCGTTATCCCATCCAGACGTGTATCCAGGCGGCGGACGGAGAGGCGCCGCTGTGCAGTGTCACGCAGTATTATGGCGTCAATGACTACGACCAGTGCCTGGAGGGTGGGTTCTTCTACGGCGCGGCCTGCCGCACCTACGGCCCCAACGGCAGCGCGACGACGACGCGCTACGGCTACGACGGCTTCGGACGGCTGACGACGGTGGTGCGCCCGGGCGACTCGCCGACCTTTCCATCGACGACGTACGCCTATCACGACGGTCCCGGCTTCTGGATGCGGACGCGGCAGCGGGAGGCGCACGGCAGGGCCGAGACGCTCGATACCTACACCTACTACGACGGGCGGGCCAACGTCATCCAGACGCGGACCGAGGCAGCGGAGGGGCAGTGGCGGGTGAGCAATACCGCCTACGACGCGCTGGGGCGCAAGGTGCGCGACTATCTGCCGCGCCTGGAGGGGGGCGCGGGCCGTACGGCGCCCGCCGGCGACTTCACCGCGACGTTCTACGACGCGCTGGGCCGGACGACGCGGGTGATCCGGCCCGATGGCGCGGAGACGCGGCACTACTACGGGCTGGACGACGACCCAACGACCGGCATCCCTGCTGTGGATCTGACCGGCGAGTGGGTTCACGCGACCGTGGATCCCGAGGGGCACGCCCGGCACGAGATCACCGATCGCTTCGGGCGCTTGATCGGCGTGCGGGAGTTCGAGGGTACCTGCTATCCCGGAGCGCGGGGTTGCACCGAACCCTACGCGCTGCTGGCGCAGACGTGGTACGGCTACGACGCGCTGGACAACCTGGTGGCGGTCACCGACACGCAGGGCGTCACCACGACCATGACCTACGATACGTTGGGGCGCAAGACGGCGATGGACGACCCGGACATGGGCGCGTGGGCCTACCGGTACGACGCTGCCGGCAATCTTATCTGGCAGCGGGACGCCAAGGGCCAGGTCATCGCCTTCGCCTACGACGGCCTGAACCGCCTGCTGGGCAAGTGCTATCTCCCTGAGGGCGCACCGGAGCACGTGGACTGCGGGGACTTCGACGTGGCCTACGCCTACGACGCCTTCGACCCCGACGCGGGGCAGTACGGGCGCGGGCAGCGGACGCGCATGACCTATCCCGGCGGCGCGGCGACCTATCGGTACGACGCACGGGGCCGCACCGTGGAGGAGCTACGGCGTTTCGACCTGATCGACATGCCCTATACGACCCGCTACGCCTACGACGCCGCGGACCGGGTGGTGGCGACCACCTATCCCGACGGCGAGGTGGTGACGCAGACCTACGACACGGCGGGCCAGCCGGCGGCGCTCGTCAACGACGTGGGGGAGGCCTACGTCACGGGGACGGCCTACGACGCGGCGGGTCAGATGACGCAGCTGGCGCTGGGCAACGGCGTGGCGACCTCCTACACCTACGATGACCTGACGTTACGGCTGGAGGAGCTGGAGACCGGCGCCCCGGGCGGTCCGGCGCTGCAGCAGCTGAGCTATGAATACGATCTCGTGGGTAACGTTGAAGAGATTCGCGATCACGTGCTGGGCGAGGAACAGACCTTCGACTACGACAGCCTGGACCGATTGACTCGGGCGATGGGTACCCGGGGCAGCCAGGGGCTGCCGCAGTATGCGCGCACCTATGCCTACGACGCGGTCGGTAACCTGACGGCGCTGGGGGGAGATACCTACGCCTACGACGATCCGGCGCACGCCCACGCCGTCACGGCGGTGACGCGCCCGCAGGGCACCGATCGCTTCACCTACGACGCCAACGGCAACATGATCCAGCGGGTGGAGATCAGCGGCACGCAGACCATCACCACCGTCCAGGCCTTCGACGTTGAAAATCGCCTCGTGGCGGTCACGCGCACCACGGCGCTCAGCGAGACCGTGACGCGCTTCGCCTACGACGGCGACGGCGCGCGGGTCCTGCAACAGCAGGGCGACGAGATGACACTCTACGTGGGGGATTTTTACGAAGAGCACCTGAACGCCGATACTTCGGCGCTTGTGGGCTCCCAGTGGGTAGGCGGCCTGAAACAGACTTCAGAAACAGCGCCGGATATCGTGCCTTCCATGGGCATCCAGGCGAGCTTAGAAGGGAACGATCCCTTTAACTTTTTGGACGATAACTTCTGGTACGTGCATGAGGATGATGAAATTACGCTTACTGTTTGGGGCGGTGGGTTGCATGCCCGGCGACCTTATACATATACGCCGGATTGGACGCATGCATCAAGTATTGTTTCCAAGCCAAGGTTTAATTTCACCCAGGCTGGGACTACGCTGGAATGGCGAACTCGTACAGGGGAAGTAACAGATAACGGCTTAATGTATATTGGGATAGTAGATTCGGATGCTGGCGATAATGGCGAGGGGCGCTATCTAGTTTTTGATTGTGGTACTTCAGAACACTCTCCTGGGATTATTCGCACTTCATGTTCTGTAAGACTACGTAAACCAAACGGAGATTTTCTCTACGACTCTTGGAAAACTGGAGCTTTCTCAGCTAAATTTTCTCCTGGAGAGTGGCATACTTTTGGCATGCAGATGTTGGGTAATCGGCGCGTTAGATTCTTTATTGATGGACAGAACGTCTTGGAAAAGACCTTTACTGCCGAGCAGTGGGGAGGCATGGATTGGGTTGCTGCCCGTTGGCTAGTGCTTGGTTGGGCGGGAAGGTGGAATATTGTCTCTATGGATCTTGATCGCTTCACCTATGGTGGTTCAGTAGATGGCGGCAATCCTACAGTTTCTGTCAGCGGGGCACCGGTAGCCGAGTGGTATCGGGAGAATTTGTCCATCTCCGTGCAGGGGACGGATGATCAGTCTCGGATCAAGTGTGTCAAGGCGTCGTGGGATGGCTGGCCTACGGAGGATCCGGACTGTTACGAGACGTCGGTGACGACCTCGCAGCCAGGGCTGGGCAAGCAGACGCTGTACGTCTCCGCCTGGGATTGGGCCGGCAATCGGACCGACGCCGATTACGAGTTCTGGAAGGACGAAGCACCGCCTACCGGCGCGATCGCGCTGCCCGACGATCCGGTGAACACGGTGGAGGTTCCCGTGACGTTGTCGGCGGCGGACACGGCGGACGGGAGCGTGCCCGGGGCCGGCGTCACGGAGATGCGCTTGTGGGACGATGGTTCGGGTGGTGAGCCCACTGACTGGGTGCCTTACACGGAAAACACCACCTGGACGTTGACGGACAGGGATGGGCTGCGCGAGGTCTCCGTGCGCTACCGGGACGCGGTGGGCAACGAAAGTGAGGTGTATAGC
>CAZCPK010000041.1:0-3282 GCA_964500755.1 uncultured Anaerolineales bacterium | reverse complement strand
AGCGATAAGGTCTTTTTGGACAGACAACCTCCTGCTCTTACAGACGGAGAGTTTTACATTGACGATCCAGGCGCAACGCACACCCTTGACCGTGAGGTCACTGTACATCTAAACACTGAGGACGAGGGTGCGCTTGATACGACCGCTTCCGGCCTCGACGCTTACCGCCTCTGGAATGACGGTTCGGCGCCGCCCACGACGTGGACGGCCTTTGGGGACCCGGGCGAGGCGAATCTCACGTTGCCCTGGACGCTGCGCGACGCCGACGGCGTGCGCACGGTTCACGTGGAGGTGCGGGACCGCGCCGGCAATACCGCCACAACTAGCGCCGCCATCACACTGGACCGCGAGCCGCCCGCGCTGACGGTGACGGCTCCGCAAGAGGGCGCCAGTATCCGGGCGCTGCCGCTGAAGGTGCAGGGTTCCACGGAGGAGGGAAGCACCGTAGAGGCCTGTATGCGGGAATCTGGTGCCTGTCATATGGATACGAATTCAGATTTCTGGATCGAATTCAAAGATAGCGGCGTTGGTCCGGATGTTCTACCAGGCTGGAACACGCTGGTGGTGACGGCGACCGACGCCGCGCTGAACGCCACACCGGTCACGCGCACCATCTTCTACGATGCCGAGACGCCGGCGATCACGGACGTGGCGCCGACGGGCGCGTGGCGAGCGACGCGGCCCGAGCTCCGGGCGACGTTTAGCGACGATCACCCGCTGTCGACCGATGCGATGACCATCACGCTGACAGGGCCTGATGGCGTGGTCAACGATATCACCCCCGAGGCGGACGTGACCTCGACCGGCTTCACCTATACGCCACTGACGTCGTTGCGCGAAGGGCGCTATGACGTCGCAGTGGAACTGCACGACGCAGCGGGCAACTACGCGCGCCGCTTGTGGTCGTTCACGCTCGACCGCTCGACCCACGTGACGCTAGAGGCGCCCGGCGATACGTTCAACGCGCTGACGGGCCGGGTTGCGGGGCGGGCCGAGCCCGGCGCGACGATCACGCTCACCCGCGACGGCGCCGCTCAGGGCACGGCCACTGTCTCCCCCGATGGCACCTACGCCGTCGACGACGTCCCCTTCACCGAAGGCGCCAACGTCCTGCGGGCCGAGGTTGCCGACGCCCTGGGCAATACCGCCGTCGCCACGCGCACCGTCACCGTCGATCTGGACACGGCCTATGCGCACCTGCGGGCCGATCCGCCGGTCTTCAATCCGGAGGGTAGTTTGTCCTTCACCACCTTCGAGATCATGGCGACGCCGCCATTGAGCGAAAGTCTGGCGAGTTGGGCGCTGACCGTGCGTGACCGCGCCGTGGTCACCCGGACCCTGGGGACCGGGGCGCCGCCCGCCGCCTGGATCTGGACGGGACAGACGCTGTCTGGAACGATCGCGGAGGGCGTCTATACCGGCACGCTGGTCGTCACGGCGACCAACGGGCAGCGCGTGACCGACACGGCGCGCGTGACCGTCGATCGCACGCCGCCGGAAGCGCCGGTGATCACCGATCCGGCCGCAACCATCAATACCGACGCGGGCCAGCTGCGGGTGTGGGGCACCGCCGAACCGGGCGCCTTCGTCACTCTCTATAACACCGGCACCTTCACCACCACGCTCTCCGAGCCGGTTCCCGCCGGTGGGCGCTGGCAGGGGACGACGCCCCTCTTCCACGGGCGCAACGAGATCTACGCCGTGGCCCACGACGCGACGGGCAATCCCAGCCCGCGCTCCAACACCGTCGTCGTGCTGCACAAGGTGGAGCCGCCGCTCTACGCCGTGGGAACCGACCCGGCGACGGCGACGACCGGCGAGCGGGTCACGCTCTGGGCTGACGTGCGCGGTCTGCATCACCCCGATGGCGGCTCCCGTACGCTGGAGGCCGTGGCGCACCTGCCCTTTGGGGAACCGCTGACCTTGACCGGGTCGCAACCGGAGGACGAAACGGTCTGGCGCTGGACGGCCGATTGGGAGGTCCCGGCGGGCCAGGCCTCGCAGAATTTGACCGTGTACTACGAGGCGGTGGACGCGGACCAGTTGACGGGCGACGGCAAGGTGGGGCTGGCGATCCGCTACGCGCCGCCCGCGCCGACCTTCGTCATGCCGGCGGGACTGGTGACAGACGAGCCATACTACACGGCGGCGCGCACCCCGCAGGTGAGCGGGCAAGTACGCAGCGTCGAGCCGCTGACCGTCACGCTATGGATCAACGGGACGCCGGTCCAGCAGCGTCGGGCCGCGCCCTGGCAGGCCACCCAGGGCGTCAACTGGCAGGCGACGCCGTCCCTGACCGCCGACGGGCGCTACACTTTGCGGGCGCGGGCCACCAGCGATTTCGGCCTGACCTCGCCCTGGTCGCCCACGCGGACGCTGATCCTGGACACGCAGCCGCCGACGGTGACGTTGGCGACGCTGCCCACCTTCACCAACGCGCCGGGCCTGAACGTCACCTGGCAGGCCGTCGACGCGGGCAGTGGGGTGGAGGCGCAGGCGGTGCAGCACGACGTGGGCGGCGACTGGCGGACACTCGCCTCGGGCGGGGCGGACTTCACGACGCTGACCCTGGCGCTGAACGAGGGTGAGCACACGCTGCGGGCGCAGGCCTGGGACGACCTGGGCCACGTCGGGCGCTCGGTAGCCCAGACCGTCGTCGTCGACCGGACCCCGCCGACGCTGCAGCTGGCGCTGGACGAGGCCACGCCTTATGCGCACGCCGACGGCACGCTGCTTTACTACGGGCCCTTCACCGGCGTCTTCACCGTCACGGCGGCGGCGACCGACGCGCTGGCGGGCCTGGACGCAGTCGACTTCCCGGCGACGACGGGGCCGGGCGCGTCCCCGGCGCCGAACGGCGCGCTGGACGTCAGCGTGACGCGGGTCTACACCTTCACGCCGACCTCGACCTTCGCGGGCCGGGCCGCCGTGACGACCGTGGACCGGGCCGGCAACCCCACCACGCGCACCTTCCGGCTGCACCGGGACGCCGCGCCGCCGGAGGTCTGGACCGAGGCGCCGCCGCGGGTGACGACAACCACGGTGCCGCTGGCGTGGGGCGCGCGGGACACCGGCGCGGGCGTGCGCGGGTACGACGTGGCGCTGCGTGTCGACGACGGTCCGTGGCAGCCGGTGCTGACGCAGACGCAGCAAACGGCGCACACCTTCACCGACCTGCCGGGTGAAGTCTTCACGTTCCGCGTCACCGCCACCGATAACGGGCGAGGCCCTGCGGGCTCGCCTGGGCAGTTCCGGCCTTGCCGGAACTGCTATCTGCGTAGA
>CAZCPK010000040.1:0-14949 GCA_964500755.1 uncultured Anaerolineales bacterium | reverse complement strand
GCGGGGCAAACGTTGCCTTTGCATCCGGCGAAATCCCAAAGAGCCAGGAGTTTTCGGCTCAAATATGAGCTTACTGGACCATGCCGAACGTTCAGTTACATATAAGACGAATGAAATCTGTAGGCCTTTGTGCCTTTCACACCCAAAGCAGGGAACAACCAGATTTGCCCCGTAGTATTGGTGATAGATAATACCCGGAGGTTGTATGCGCGTATCCGCTATCATCCCAGCTCTGAACGAGGCCAAGAATATCGCGCGCTGTATCGAAGCCGCCCGCCGTGACTACGCGCCCGACGCGCTGGAGGTCATCGTTGTCGATGGCGGCAGCACCGACGGGACGCCCGCACGCGTCCCCGACGACGTGACGCTGCTGATATCGCCGCGCGGACGCGCCCTGCAGCTCAACCGGGGTGCCCGCGCCGCCACCGGGGAGATCCTCGTCTTCTGCCACGCCGACTCGCAGCTGCCCGCCGGCTGGCGCAAGGCCGTCGTGGACGCCCTTAATGCCCCGGAGGTCAGCGGCGGCACCTTCCAGACGCTGATCCTACCCGCCAACTGGATGATGAAGATTCGCAACCGTTGGGTCTTTCCGCCCCGGTGGTCGATCATGTTCGGCGATCAGGTGCAGTTTATGCGGCGCGCCACCTACGAGGCCGTAGGCGGCTTCCCCGAGATCCCGCTAATGGAGGATGTTGAGATGTCGCGGGCGCTCCACGAGGCCGGGCGACTGGTGCGCATCGACCCGGCGCTGCGCGTCATCACGTCGGCGCGGCGCTTCGCGGACCGGGGTTACCTCCGCCAGTCGCTGCTCAACGGCTGGAACATGTTCCGCTACCTCCGGCTCGGCGCCACGCCTGAGCAGATCGCCCGCTCCTACCGCTCCAGCCGAGAAGCGCGCCTCGAGGAAGGCCCAACGTGAGACGCCGGCTCATCATCTACGCCAAACGCCCGCTGGCGGGCTACGCCAAGACGCGCCTGGCGGCTGATCTCGGCGCGGAAGCGGCGGCGGGCGTCTACGCGCGGCTGCTCTACACCTACCTCCTCGACGTGGCCCGCGCCGACCTTGACGGCACGGAGATCACGCTCTCCGTCGCGGCGTCGGACGACGTCGCCTTCTTCGCCGAGGCCTTCCCCGCGTTCCACGTCCGCTCGCAGGTGGACGGCGACCTGGGCACGCGCATGCACACGTCTTTCCAGCGCGCCTTCGATGCGGGCGCCGGGCGCACCGTGCTCACCGGCAGCGACGTCCTCGGGCTGGACGCGGCGCGGGTGCGGCGCGCTTTCGCAGCGCTGGAAGACAGCGTCGCGGTCGTCGGCCCGGCGGCGGACGGCGGCTACTACCTGATCGGGATGCGGGCGCCGGGCGCCGACCTCTTCTCCGACGTCGCCTGGAGCACGGGCGACGTCCTGGCGCAGACTAAGGCCCGGGCAGAGGCGCTGGGGCTTTCGATGGCGCGGCTGTCCACGCTGACCGATATCGATACCCTTGCTGACTATCGCGCGTGGCGGGACGCCACGAGGAGCGCGCGCAGCGATGGAACGCGGTGACTTCGAGCGCGTCTACGCCGTGGTGCGCCGGATCCCGTGCGGTACGGTCGCCTCGTACGGGCAGGTCGCGCGCCTGCTCGACTGGCCTCGCGGCGCGCGGACGGTGGGCTGGGCGCTGCGGGCGCTGCCGTCCGGCTCCGACGTGCCCTGGCACCGCGTCATCAACGCTCAAGGACGCATCAGCATCGGGGACGTGGAGCGTCAGCGCCGCCTGCTCGAAGCCGAGGGCGTCGTCTTTAACACAGAGGGACGCATCGACTTGAACCGCTATCGCTGGAATTCACCGCCGTCTCTACAGCTTCTTGAATAGTCCGGAACGACACGTTTAACTTAACGCACGAGCACACATTATGGGAGGCAGAAGATGAAAGGGCTGGAAGACAAAGTCGTCCTGGTCACCGGCGGAACGTCGGGGATCGGTCAGGCCATCGCCGTACGCATGGCGGCTGAGGGCGCGCACGTTGCCATCAACTACCTGCGCGACGTCAGCGACGCCGAGGAGACTGATACCATGGTCCACAAAGCGGTGGAGCGCTGTCTCAACGACGTCGCCCAACACGGCGTGGATCACATCCTGGTGCAAGCGGACGTCTCAAAAGAGGAGAACGTGATCCGTATGATCGGAGAGGTCGTCGAGAAACTGGGGGGATTGGATATCCTGATCAACAACGCCGGCATCCAGAAATCAGGCGCCTCCCACGAAATCGACCTCGCCGCCTTCACCAGCGTGCTGGACGTCAACCTGCGCGGCGCGTACATGTGTGCGCGGGAAGCGATCCGGCATTTTCTGGCGGAGGAGAAACCCGGCATTATCATCAACGTCTCCAGCGTGCACCAGATCATACCCAAGCCGCGCTACGTGGGCTACGCAGTGAGCAAAGGCGGCATGCAAAACCTGACGCGCACGCTGGCGCTGGAATACGCCGGACGCGACATCCGGGTCAACGCCATCGGGCCCGGCGCGACCATCACGCCCATTAATCGCGCCTGGGTCGAGGATCCCGAGAAGAAGGCCGAAGTCGAGAAAAACATCCCCATGGGGCGTGCCGCGACCGCCGAGGAGATGGCAGCCGTGACGGCTTTTCTCTGTTCGGAGGAAGCCGCGTACATCACCGGACAGACGCTGTACGTCGATGGGGGCCTGACGCTCTACCCCGACTTCCGTACGGCCTGGTCATCGGAATAACATTGAGGATTTGCACCTCAACGTAAGATCGCGTCCACTGAAGACGTCCAAACAGGCGAAGATAGAGTACCCCCTGGAGGGATGCGGGCCGATAGCGCTCGGCAAGGAGAAATCATGAACATCTTGAAGAAGAAGTGGTTACAGTACCTGCTGATTTTCGTCGTCCTTGCGCTCTTCGCGTCGCTGGCGTGGATCTACTTTTCGCGTTACGACCAGTTTAACCGCCAAAACGTGGAAGCATTTATCAGCGGCTTTGGCGCCTGGGCGCCCGTGATCTACTTCGTTGTCTACACGGTCAGCGCGCCCATTCCCTTTCTCGCGCCCGTGCTCTCTGCGACTGGAGGCTTGCTCTTCGGCACCCTCTGGGGAACCCTGCTGGTCATCGGTGTGGCGACCTTCTCGGCCTGTATCCCGTTCTACCTGGCCCGCATGCTGGGTCGCGAGTGGGTCGAGGAACAGGTGCAGGGGAAGAAGATCGAGAAGTTCTACAAGCAGTCGGAGGGCTCCACGGGATTTCTCTTCATCATGTTGATGCGCCTGATACCGGTGTTGCCCTGGGAAGTACAGAACTACGCCGCCGGTCTCACCCAGGTCAAACTGCCGACCTACGTCGCCGGCACCGCCGTGGGTATCCTGCCGGGCTCCTTCTCGCTGGTCTTCCTGGGCGCTTCGGCGACGGACCCCACGTCGTGGCAGTTCTTCGTCGCCGTGGGCTTGAAGGTGATCACCGCGCTGATCCCCCTTCTCGGCATCTACATCCGCCGCACTCGCAATAAAAAAGACGACGAGGTAAAAGATGAAAACGTCGCCGACGGCGTTGAAACCACAGGCTCAACCATTCCTGACGCATCTGAAGTTCAAGAGCGTACTCAAACGTAGCAACCTGGGAGGATAAAATGGAAAAGATCTACGATCTTGTCGTCATTGGCGGCGGTTCCGCGGGACTCTCCGCCGTGGGCTTTGGTCTGGAGGTGGACGCCAGCACCGCACTCGTCGAGAGAAACCGCGTGGGCGGGGACTGTACCTGGAGCGGGTGCGTGCCCAGCAAGAGCCTGCTGCGCGCCGCCCGGGTCGCCCACGAGATGCGCACGGCGGATACGTTCGGGATCACCCCTACCGAGCCGCAGGCGATGTTGAAGCCCATCATGGACCGCGTCCACGAGGTGATCGAAGAGGTCTACGCCGAGGAGACGCCGGAGGTGCTGCGCGAGAAGGGGGCCGACGTCTACCTGGGCGGGGCGCGTTTCCTGGATCCGCACACGCTCAGTATCAACGGGGAGACGTTCAAGGCGCGCAACGTCGTGCTGGCGACCGGCGCACGTCCTTTCGTACCCCCGATTGACGGGGTTGAGGACGTCGACTATCTGACCTACGAGAGCATCTGGGAGCTGGAGACGTTACCGAAGCACCTGATCGTCGTGGGCGCAGGGCCCATCGGCAGCGAGATGTCCCAGGCCTTCCGGCGACTGGGCGCCGCCGTGACGTTAATCGAGGGCCGAGACAGGGTGCTCGGTCGCGACGAGCCCGCTGCCTCGGAGCTGATGGGGCGCGTCTTCGAAAGCGAAGGCGTCCGGCTGAAGCTGAACAGCAAGGCCACCCGCGTCTGGCAGGACGAAGCTGGAATTCACGTGCTGACAGAAGACGGTGAGCAAGATGAAGAGATCGTCGGGGACGCCCTGCTGATGGCCGTAGGCCGCCGCCCCAACGTCGAGGAGCTCGACCTGGAGAAAGCCGGCGTCGCCTACAGTCCGCGCGGTATCGAGGTCAACGACAAGCTGCAGACGTCACAGCCGCACATCTACGCCGCCGGCGACTGTATCGGCAGCTATCAATTCACCCACTACGCCGGCTGGCAGGCGACTCAAGCGGTCCGCAACGCCTTCTACCCGGGCGCAGCCAAGGGCAAGCGCTCGCGGGTCCCCTGGACCACCTTCACGGACCCAGAGGTGGCGCACGCCGGCCTGATGGAAGCCGAGGCGCGGGAGAAATACGGCGACGCCGTCGGCGTGCATCGCTTCTCCTTCGACCAGGTCGACCGCGCGCGGGCCGAGGCCGATACCGAAGGCTTTGTGCAGTTTGTGCACAAGGGCAGCCAGGTGCTGGGCGTGACCATCGTCGCGGCGCGCGCGGGAGAGCTGATCCACGAGTGGATTCTGGCGCTGGAGCACGGCGTCAAGGTCCGCGACATCACGACGTCGATCCACGTCTACCCCACGTACTCGCGCGTGCACGTCAAGGCGGGCGGCTCGCTGCTCCAACAGGAGCTGCTGGGCGGCCGGTGGAGCGGGCTGATCGATACGGTGAACGATCTCGCGCTGCGCCTTATGCGCTGGCGCCGACGTTTGTGAGCGCCGTTGACGTAGCAAAAGAAGTGACCATATAGCGGGTCACCTCATCGACGACAGAAATACGTCTCCGTCAACGCAAGGGGAAGCAGGCGAATTTTCGCTACTCCGCTGACATCCGTTGACGCTTGGACAACCCGACCAATAAACGAAGAGACTACCTGATTATCAGACTATTTTGAGGAGGCTTTCATGCGTGGGTTTGGCAAATTTACCCTCATCCTGCTTAGCGGCGCACTACTTCTGGCGTCTTGCACACCGGCTCCAGAGACACCTACGCCCGCTGCAAATCCAGATTTGACCATCCCTCCGGCGGAGGAGACACCGTTGTCCCTGCCCCACGAGCTGGACGGCAAGACCTGGGACGAGATTGTAGCGGCGGCCCGCGGTCAGACCGTCAACTGGTGGATGTGGGGCGGCTCCGACATCATCAACGCCTGGGTCCACGGCTGGGTCAAGGAGACGCTGGCCGAGCAGTACGACATCACGCTCAACCAGGTGCCGGTCGCCGGCCCGACCGAGTTTATCAACCAGGTGCTCGGCGAGAAAGAGGCCGGCAACGACACCGACGGCAGTGTGGACGTCATGTGGATCAACGGGGAGAACTTCCGCACCATGCGCGAGGCCGACCTGCTCTACGGCCCTTGGTCCGAGGAAATCCCCGCCAGCCGGTACGTCAACTGGGACGACGACTCCATCGCATTAGACTTCGGCTATCCCGTCGACGGCTACGAGCTGCCCTTCGGCGCGGCGCAGTTCGTCATGGGGTACAACAGCGACTACGTTGCTGATCCGCCGGCGACGATCGCCGACCTCAGCGCTTGGATCAAGGAGAACCCCGGCAAATTCACCTATCCTGCCCCGCCAGACTTCACCGGCAGCGTCTTCGTGCGCCACGTCTGCTACTACGCCACCGGCGACTACACGGACTTCCTGATTCCCTTCGACGAGGCGCTCTTCGAGGAGCGCTTCCCGGCGTGCTGGGAGGAGCTCAACGCGCTGGAGCCCTATCTCTGGCGGGAAGGCCAGACGTACCCGGAGACGGTCAGCGCGCTCCAGGATCTCTTCGCCAACAGCGAGGTCTACTTCGAGATGAGCTACGACGTGGGCGGCGTGCAGAGCCGCATCGACTCGGGGCGCTACCCGGAGAGCACCGACACCTTCGTCTTTGACGATGGGACCATCGCCAACACCAACTACATCGCCGTCGCCTACAACTCGCCCCGCAAGGCCGCCGCGCTGGTCACGGCAAACTTCCTGGGCGGGCTCGCGGCGCAGCATAGCGCCGCGGAGACCATCAATTGGACGACGCCGCTCGATCTTTCCCGGGCGCCCGAGGCGTGGCAGACGACCTTCGAGGCACTCCCGCGCGGCGACGCCATGCTCCCGCGCGAGACGTTGTCCGCGCACCGCTTGCCGGAGCTCTCCGCCGACTGGCTCGTCGCCATCGAGCAGGGCTGGACCGACCACGTGTTGAAAGAGTAACCAACGCATGCGTATACAAGACCGTCGTACGCGCCTGCGCGTCGCGCTGCAATTGGCCCCGGCCCTTTCCATCATCGGCCTGCTTTTCCTGGGGGGGCTGGGACTGGGGTTATTGCAGAGCTTCGACTACATGCCCATCATCGGCAAAACGCAGCCGACGCTGGCGCCCTACCGCCACATCTTCACCGACGTGGGCTTTCTCCGCTCCCTGCTGCTGACCGGCTGGGTGGCCCTGGCGTCGACGGGCCTGGGCACCCTCTTCGCCACCGGCTGCGCCCTGATCCTGCGGCGTGACTTCCCGGGCAAACGCTGGATCACCTTCCTCTTCCAGCTCAACATCCCGGTGCCGCACACCGTGGGCGCCATCGCCGTCACCTACCTCTTCGCCCAGAGCGGCCTGCTGGCCCGCATCGCCCATCACCTTACGCTGATCAACGACCCGGGCCAGTTCCCGGCGCTCATCTTCGACCGCTACGGCATCGGCATCATCCTGGAGTACCTGTGGAAGAGCGTACCCTTCACCGGCGTGATCCTGCTGGCGGTGCTGCAGGCCGTCGGCGAGGACTACGAGAACGTCGCCCGTACGTTGGGCGCCAACCGCTGGCAGCGCTTCCGCTACGTCCTCTGGCCCCTGATGTTCCCCGGCGTGTTGCGGGCTTCGATCCTGGTCTTCGCCTTCACCTTCGGCACCTTCGAGGTCCCTTACCTGCTGGGACAGACCTATCCCGCCGTCCTGCCGGTGCTGGCCTACCGCAACTACATCGACGTCGATCTCAACGCGCGCCCCGAGGCCATGGCGATCAGCGTGGTCGTCACCGCCATCGTCGTGGCGCTGATTCTGCTCTACATGCGCCTGACCGATGCAGCGGTCGAGAGGTGAACGATGGCTGAGAAAAACTCTTTCATTGGACGTTCCCTCATTGGCCTGTTGATCGCTGCCGCGGTGGCCTTGCCCTTCGTGCCGCTGGTCATCTGGTCGTTGGCCTATCGCTGGTACTTCCCCAGTTTGCTGCCCGGCGCGTGGAGCTTGCGCGCGTGGCGCTACCTCTTCTCCGGGGCCTCCCAGGTGGGGCGGGGCGTCCTCCAAGGCACGACGATCGCCGTTGTTGCCACGGGGTTGGCGCTGTTGGCGGGCGTCCCGGCGGGACGCGCGCTGGGCCTGCACGACTTTCGCGGTAAGCGCTTCGTGCAGTTCCTGGTACTCGCCCCGACCATCGTGCCGGGCATCGCCGTGGTGATGGGAATTCACGTCGTCTTCATCAATCTGCGGCTGACGGGCACTCTGCCCGGCGTCGTGCTGGTGCACCTGATCCCCACCGTACCCTACGTCACCATGGTCATGAGCGGCGTCTTCGCCAACTACGACGTCGCCTACGAGGCACAGGCGCAGACCCTGGGCGCCGGTCGCTGGCAGATTTTCCGTCACGTGACCCTGCCCGCCATCACGCCCGGCCTGCTGGTCAGCGGGCTCTTCGCCTTTCTCATCTCGTGGGAGCAGTACGTGCTGACACTGCTCGTGGGCAGTGGGCAGGTCGTCACGCTACCCCTGCTGCTCTTTTCCGCAGCGGGCGGCAGCAATAACGCCGTGACGGCGGCGCTGGCGCTGCTCTTCGTCGCGCCGAGCCTGCTTCTGCTGCTCGTCACGTCCCGCCACCTGACCGGTGAGAATGCGGCGCTGGCGGGCATCCGTTAATATCCAAGAGAAAGTGAAGTATGATTACCGTAAACCTACAACAGCTAACTAAACGCTTTGACCCAGGGCTGCCCGACGCGGCAGTACACGACCTGACGCTTCCCATTCCCGCGGGGCAGATCACTGTGCTGCTGGGGCCCTCGGGCTGCGGAAAGACCACGACGCTCAAGATGATCGCCGGACTGCTGGCGCCCACCGCCGGCGACGTCACCTTCGACGGTCGCTCCGTCCTCGAGGTGCCCGCCGAACAACGAGGCGCCGTCATGGTCTTCCAGAACCGGCTGCTCTTTCCCTTCATGAACGTGGGCGACAACATCGGCTTCGGTCTCAAGATTCGCGGCGTCGACTCTGCCACGATCCGCCGCCGCGTCCGGGAGATGCTGGAGCGCCTCCACCTGCCGGACATCGCCCAGCGTCGACCGCAGGAGCTCTCGGGCGGACAGCAGCAGCGGGTGGCGCTGGCCCGGGCCCTGATCGTGGAGCCGCAGGTGCTCCTGCTCGACGAGCCGCTGGCAAACCTTGACGCGCATCTGCGCGACGACATGCAGCGTCTCATCCGCGAGCTGCAACAACAACTGGAGATCACCACAATCCTGGTGACCCACGATCAGGAGGAGGCCGTGATCATGGGCGATCAGATCGCCGTGCTTTTCGACGGTCACCTGCATCAGCGCGGGGCGCCGCAGGATCTCTACCGGCGCCCGGCCGATCTGCGCACGGCTCGCTTCTTCGGCGGCGTCAACTTCGTGCCCGGGATCCGGCGGGGCGCCGGTGTCGAGACGGCCCTGGGGCGCCTACCCGTCACGGGGGAGTGCCCGCAGCCCGATGGCCCCTGCGTCGTCACGGTGCGCCCGGAACGGTTGACGCTCAACGGCAACACGGGCGGACTCGCAGGCCGGCTGGTCGAGGCGAGATTCCGCGGCACGCACGCCCACTTCGCAGTCCAGGTCGGCGCGTGCTGCTTTCACGTCCGTGAGCGGGCCGATCAGATGAGTAAATATCACGTGGGCGCGCCGGTACACGTGCGCTTGCCCGAGGATGGGGTCTGGCTGCTGCCGCCCGAGGAGGAGAAAACGAATGCCTGAATACGTACTCTTGGACGCCGACAACACGCTGGGGCTTGCCGGGCAGGAGATCGACGACGGTCTCACGCTGCTCTACCTGCTGGGGCGGTCGGATATCGACCTCCTGGGGATGACCACGGTCTTTGGCAACGGTCCCCTCGCGGACGTGCGGGAGGCCACCGAGCAGCTGCTTGCGGCCGTCGAGCGCCCGGACCTACCGCTGCACCATGGCGCGGGTGGGGCGGGGGACGTCGAGACGGACGCGGCGCGCTTCCTGGCGGAGACGGTGGCGGCGCACCCCGGGGAAATCACGGTGTTGGCCATCGGCCCGCTGACCAACGTCTACGCGGCGTCGCTGCACGACCCGGATTTCTTCGCCAACGTCCAGCGCATCGCCTGCATGGGCGGCTATCTCCACCCCTTGAAAATCGGTGAGCGCCACCTCGACGAGCTCAACCTCTCGGCCGATCCACAAGCTTCCGCTGGGGTGTTGCACGGCGGCGCGCCACTCACGCTGATGAGCGGCCACATCTGCCTGCAGGCCACCTTAGCCCAGGAGGATCTCCGGCGTCTCAGTCATTGGCCCGCGGCGCTGCAGCAGATTGTCGAGTCATGGCGTCAGACCTTCGGCGGGGCGTTTGACGTGCCGCACTTCTATCTGTGGGATCTGGTACCGGCGGTCTATCTCTCGTATCCGGCACTCTTCGACGAGAACCGACGTTGGATCCGCGCCACTGTCGAGGATCTGCAAAACGGCTCCCTGCGCCCCGGCGACCCCGATCAGGCGGCAAGGATCAACGTACCGGGCCAAATCAAAGACCCCGCAGAATTCAAGGAGATCCTCTTCCGAAGCTGGGCGCGGGTTCCCGTCACATCGGTCTGGGGGTAAAGAACAGAGGCCCAATCCTTCAAGGTTGGACCCCGGCTTACTCAATGTTCCATATTAACGCACGCCGCCGATAAACGCCGTGACCTTCTCAAACCATACCTTGGGCAACGAGTGCCCGGAATCAAAGACGAGCAACTCCTTCTTGTCAGACTCGACGCGCTCGAAGAACCAGGCGACCTCGCCTTCCTCTACCTCTTCATCAGACTTACCGGTCAATACAAGCAAGGGCAGATCGACCAAGGCTTCGAGATTATTGTGTAGAGCGTACGCGTCATCGTACGCTCTCCAGGGCACGGGCGAGCCCATGGCAAAGGAGCGTGCCGCAATGCCCGCAGCGATGAGCTTGACGCCGATCAAGTTCCCCACAGAATAGCCGACAAAATCCAGCGCCTCCGCGTCGATTTGATGCTGCGCGCAGAGCTGTGTGATACATTCCGCAATCCCCTGTGTAGAATCTGCCACGAACGTCTCCCACTGTTCACCGTCGATGTCTTCCGTATTGAAGTCCGGGTCATCGCTTTCCCACTCGCCGTGTCCGTACAGGTCAAAGGCGAAAAAGGGGATACTGTTGGCAATGGCATACGCCAGCAGCTGCGCGTGTTCATCGTTGAGCCAGACTTCCTTCGAGCCCGTCATATAATGCAAACTCACAATCGCGCCGGACCGTCCTTTTTCTGCCGGGACGAACGTCAGGATCGGCACACTCCCGACGGAGGTAGCCATCCGAGACTTCAACAAGGTTGTTTCATGCCAAGTCAATTCAGTTTCAGTCGTATTCATATCATTCTCCATTTCTGTCATGATACCAGAGAGTTCAAGTATCTCAGTATAACAAGACAATGCGTCCTATGTATCGTGGGTACATAGGACGCGATTGAATCTGTTACCGGGCTGATACTAGATCAGTCCTGATACATCCCGTTGGTCGTCTCGATAAGCGTTGAGCGCAGGCGTGGGTAATCCAGGCCGGCCTGTTCCATGCCCAGAAGAACCCCGCCCACTACCGGCGGCGCCGTCAAGGGCACCAGCTCCGCACCGGGCGCAGCCTCGTGGATCGTCCGGAGCAGCGTCTCGGCCAACAGCGGACTTCCGTAGTACATACTGCCAATTTGCACGACCTCAAACTCCAGCTCCTCGAAGTTCAACTGGCGGATCACACCGAGGGCAAGGCTGCCCAATTCACGTCCGGCACGTTCGATCAGAGAAATCGCCACCGGATCGCCCTCTCGGGCCACTTCGAAGACGATAGGAGCCTCATCCGAGGAGAGAACGTATCTGTCGAGGTAGAGTCCCTCGAGCAGATCCTCCACGCTCTCCGCGTTGATGTGGGAGACGAAGGCGTCCGTCAAAGCCGTCTCCGGCCCCCGCAGGGTCCAGGCCTTGCCGATGGCCTGTAACGCCCAGTTGACCAGGTCGCCGCCGCCGCCGTACTCGCCAAACCAACCACCGCAACCGGTGACCCGCCCCTCTCGTCCCTGGCGGTCCCGTCCCCAGCAGTTGCTGCCGGTGCCGGAGACCACGCCGATGCCCCAACCTTCGGAGACTCCGGCGATGAGACCGATCATGGCGTCGTTGACCAGCGCGTAGGGCGCTTCCAACTGCAAGGAGGCGATGGCGCGATCGTGGGGTTCGCGTTCGCCGGGCCAGTCGTACCCGGCGACGCCCAGGCCCACGCCGGCAAGCTCGGATTGTTCGATACCTGCCGAGGCGAGCGCATCCTTGACGATGACGTTTAGCGTCTTCGCCAGACCGTTCCATCCCACAACTTCGTAGTTGCCTGCGCCGGCCTTGGCAAATCCCACAGCTTGTCCGTGTTCATCGGCGATCAAAGCGTGGCTCTTAGTGCCGCCAATGTCAATTCCCAAAAAATAACGGGGCATAGTCCTGGTCCCTTCAGTACACAGATTGTTTACAGCTATCCACTACAGATTGACTCTCCTCTGATCCCTGCGGCTAATCCCAGAAGCGGGGCAGGTATTCGCGGTTGGTCTCCAGCATATCGTCCAACACCAACCCGACGCGGTTGGCCGCCGGACCCAACGGGTGAGCCAAGAGCGCGCGGTAGGCGGCGTCGCGGTCCCCCTCAACGGCGGCCTGGGCCGTCAGCAGCTCGTAGGCTTTCACGTGAGCCAGCAAACCGTAGCAGGCCTCCGGGAGCGGCTCCGTGGAGAGCGGCGTCACGCCTTCGGCGCCGACTCGACAAGGAATCTCCAACACCCACTCGTCGGGCCACGCGGCGACGGCGCCGTTGTTGGTGACGTTGGTCGTATGAACTTCGTTGAGATCGTTGTGATGCGCGTTGAGCAGCTGCGTCGCCACAGTGGAGTAGTAAGCGCCGCCGCGCTCCATCAACATCTCCGGCGGTTCGGTGCGTTCTGGTTCAGCATACTTATCGAGCAAACCATCCTCGATCTGCATGACCTCTTCCGCGCGCGAGGGCGGCCATTTTTGCTGAGCGGCGAGCTTCTTCCCAGTATAGTAATAGTATTCCAGATAGTAGTTGGGAATCATGTTCAACGTCTTGATCGTCTGTAGATCCCACTCCGGATCGGGCGTCTCCTCCAGCTGGGCGATGAATGCTTCCATAATCTCAGGCCAGTAATCTCGATCCCCGACGACGAATCCCCGGTGCCAGGAGAGATGGTTGAGTCCCAGCGTATCCAGATAGGCCCCCGCGGGATCAATTTCTGTACTCAATCGCTCCCGCAGCATCTCCAGGATGGTCATTTTCATGTTGATAGCCACGTTGCAAACGCCTACGGAGTCGACCTCAGGGATATATTGGGAGAGTGCCTGTGTCACCAGGCCGGCCGGATTGGCGAAGTTGACCAGCAAAGCATCGGGCGCCAACTCGCGCATATCCTCGGCGATGTCCAGAATCACGGGAATGGTGCGCAGAGCGTTGGCCATACCTCCGACGCCGGTCGTCTCCTGCCCGATGAGGCCGTGCCGGTGGCCCAGATACTCATCATTGCGTCGAGCCTCCATGCCTCCAACGCGCAACTGGGTGATGACGTAGTCGGCATCCCGGACGGCCTCACGTTGATCGGTCGTCAGTTCCACCGTGAAACCGGCGGCTTTAGCGGCGACCATGCGTTGCGCAAAGCCCCCCACGACGTCCAGCCGAGATTGGGAGACGTCCATCATCCAGAGTTCGGAGAGCGGCAAGGAGTTCTGGCGTTCCAGGAACCCGTTGATCAGCTCCGGTGTATAACTCGAACCTGCACCTATGACCGCTATTTTCATCGTAAACCTCTCTTCTTACGGCTATCTGAACCGGTGTTTTTTACCAGATAATAGATCAATGACATCCACAGGATTTGCGGATGACGATTTCTGTAGGTAGCAGAACCTTGTACTCGGGCTCCTCATTGCGGATGAGCTGGATTAATTGGCGGACGGCTTCATTTCCCGCCCGTTCAATTGGCGCTCGCACAGTGGTCAACGGGGGCTGTAAAAAGCGAGAAATGTGGGTGTCATCGAACCCTGCCACCGCCACGTCCTCAGGAATCCGCTTACCGGCTTCTTGCAAAGCGCTCATCACGCCGACCGCCGAGTCATCATCGCCACAGAAGATGGCGTCAAACTCGAGACCTTCATCCAGCCACCGTCGCACGGTGGCGTGCGCGTCTTGCTCGTCGAAGTTACCAACCCCAATCAACGTCTCATCGACCTCGATACCATGCGCGGTCAACGCGGCGTAATACCCGCGCTCCCGCCAATAGGAATCCTCATTGCCCTCTGGACCTTTGAGGAACGCGATACGTCGGCGGTTGTGCACCTCGATAAGGTGTCCCACCAGCGCACGAGTGCCATCCTTGTTCTCAATCGTGACGTAGGGAATCCGGCATCCTTCGGGTGGAGTACGGTGTAACAACGTCACCGGGAAGCCCATCCCGTAGAAATGACGCAATTTGGGCTCGGGGAGGCTGTTGGTGAAGACGATCAATCCGTCGGTGTTATGTTCAGCAAGGGGCTCCGGCTTCAGAGGATCCGAGGAGAGGGGCTTCTCCTGGGTCGAGTAGACGAGGAGATGGTAGCCAAACTCACGCGCCGACTCCTCGACACCACGGAGCATTGGCGCAAAGTAGTCTCCACTGATCCGAGGCAACAGGAGTCCCAACGTTCGGGTCTGGTTGCTGGCTAACCCCCGCGCCGCAGCATGCGGGCGATAGTTTAACTCTCGAATGGCTTGTTCAACAGCGAGACGCGTCTTTTTAGCGACCGGTGCCGTATTATTGAGCACACGACTCACGGTAGCCGTGGACACACCCACGCGGTCGGCTACGTCTTGAATAGTGATACGCGAAGAACTTCTTGGCACAATTTACATCCCTTATCAAACCAACCAATGATTGACTCTACTGGAAAAAATGTTCATCTAACCACACAGCATACGGAGGGCACAGAGATTTTTAGTATTGATTTGATGGCTCACCTGAAAAAGGGGGTTCAGTAGAAAAGAGACACTATATGTTGTGGTTGGGCTGCGCTCAATCACAACATATAGCCCATATTTTTCTTTAGCTGACCTTTTCCAGGGTAGCCATTTGATTTTCTACTAGAAAATTCGGTAAAGTGCAAAATGGTTAAACACGACCCTAATTTTGTCTCAGCGTTCTCTCTGTTCTCCGCGGTAGACAGGCTTTTTTGGGCCAGTGTCAAGCTTGATCTTTCCCAATAAGGGGTCTCTGGGATTTCGCCGGGTGGACCAAAAACGATTGTAAATTTTTACCACA
>CAZCPK010000039.1:0-15113 GCA_964500755.1 uncultured Anaerolineales bacterium | reverse complement strand
GCTCACCAGACCTTTTCTGCATTGTGACAGGAAGCGCGTGGCAAACGTTGCCTTGTCGGAAATGGATTCTGGTGTAAAGTTATATCCTGATGCGCCCTGACTTGCATCCATTATAATCGCTTCTGGGCAATCACCAAGGGGGATAGATGTCGTCAAAGACGTGGCTGTATCTGTTGTTGGGCGCTGTGGCGCTCTATGGCCTGATTTTGATCCTGGTCGCCCTGGTGAGCAAGCGACCGGATAATCTTGGTGTGGAGAATGGCAATCTGGTCCCGTGTCCGGCGTCGCCGAACTGTGTCTCCAGCCAGAGTGATGACGAGGAACACGGCATGCAACCGCTCACGTATACCGGTTCCCGGGAGGAGGCGCACGCACGCTTGCTCCGCGTCATCCGCGAGATGCCGCGCACCCAGATTATCACCGTCCGCCCGGAGTACGTCTACGCGGAGTTTCGTACTTTTACCTTCCGGTTTGTCGACGACGTGGAGTTCTATCTACCCGCTGATGAGCAGGTCATCCACTTTCGGTCGGCCTCACGGCTGGGATACTCGGACATGGGCGTCAACCGCCGAAGGATGGAAGCCATCCGTGACGCTTTTGAGCGGCGATCCTGAGCGCGGAGGTCGGATAGGATATGCCGCGGTTTGCTTCCCGGGTGAACAAGCGCTGGTATACCAGTCTGCGGCGGGATTTGCAGGTCTTTGCCCGACTCTTCCCTTGGCGCGTGACGGGCGTGCTCGTGCTGGGGGTGGCGGTGACCGCTTTGGCTTTGCAGCTGGTTTACAATCACCAGACCGCTACCTCGGAGACGTTCACCTACGTCCAGGCGCTGCTGGCTGTGATTCACATACTGCAGTTGGATTTTGACGTCCCGACCTCCTCGCGCCTCGACGTCTTCTTCGTGTTGGTCCCCCTGATTGGCTGGCCCTTTTTCTTTTTCCTTGGCGTCAATATCATCAACGTCATTCGGGTCTTCGTGATGCGGGCGGAGCGTGGACAAGCGTGGCAGGTGACGTTGGCCTCGACTTACGCGCGCCACGTGGTGGTCTGTGGCCTGGGACGGGTGGGCTACCGGCTAGCGGATCAACTGCTGAACCTGGACGTCTCCCTGGTGGGGATCAACGACGTGGAATCGCCGCTGGTTGACGAGTTGATCGATCGAGGCGTGCCGGTGATCCTGGGCGACGTCCGCAACGAGGAGGTATTGCAAGAGGCCGGCGTCATGCAGGCGTCTACCGTCGTCATCTGCACCGATCAAGATCTGGCAAACATCGAAGCTGCTTTTCACGTGCAGACGCTCAATCCGGACGCGCGTATCGTGTTGCGCTTCTTTGAGGATGAGATTGTGGACGAAATTCGGGCCAGTTTCGACGTCGACGCCGTCATCAGCCGTTCGGCCATCGCGGCGGTGGCCTTCGCGCACGCCGCGCTGGGCATTGAAGTCGTCGAAACCTTTCACCTGGCCGACGCGACCTACGTGCTGGCATGCGTGCCGTTGGACGAGAGATCGCCGCTGTTGGGGAAGACCGTGGCCCAGGTGAACGAGGCGCAGGACGTAACCGTCGCCTTCCATCACTTCAGAGACGAGCTCTACCTGGAACCGGATCCACGTACCGTCTTGGCGGCTGGGGGGGCGCTTTTCGTCTTTGTCGCGGCCGATCGCCTGCCGGAGTTGATGCAGGCCGGTCTTTTCGACAGAGAGGTGCCGACGTGGGGCGCTCCCGTCCTCGTCTGTGGCTTGGGGCATACCGGCTATCGCGTTGTGCGTCAACTTGTGGCCCTGGGGGTGCCGGTCATCGCTATGGCGTCCGAGAGCAGCGCGCTGGCGCGACGTCTGACGGTGGAAGGTGTTCCAGTGGTGGTCGGGGACTTCCGCCAATATGCGTTCTTGCAACACCATGGCGTTGAGGAGGCCACCGCGCTGGTCGCCTGTACGGAGGACGATATGGTCAATCTGGAGACCGTGCTGCGGGCGCGGGAGCTCAACCCTGACCTGCGGCTGGTGCTGCGGCTTTTCGAGGAGGGTTTAGGCGAGCACCTGCAGGAGCAGTTTGGCCTTCACGCGGTCTACAGCACCTCGGCTATCGCCAGCCCTGCCTTTCTTTCGGCGACATTACGTATGCACGTCGCGCAGCGCGTCGACGTGAACGATGCCCGGCTCTTCTTGGCCCGGCTGGAAGTACAGACGCTCTCGGCATTGGTGGACAGGAGCATTGCGCAGTTGAACGACGAGGAGGATCTGTCCGTGGTGCTGCATACCCGGCAGGGAGAGGTTATGATTCCGCCCGAGATGCATAGACATCTGCAGGTGGGGGACGAGATCGTCGTACTCGCGTCTCAGGAGCAGCTCCAGGATCTTTCGCGGCGCAATCGTAGCTTACGCGACGCTCAGGCTTACGCTTGAGCGATTCAGGTGCAGAAATCTAGCGGGTCACTGTACGTTTTCTATCGACTGCGATACTTTTTAGGAGGTCGTGATGCATTTGCTCGTGGGTGATGTTGGTGGCACGAAAATTGATCTCGCGGTGTTCGATACGACGAAGGGACTGCGCACGATCATCGTCGAGGAGACCTTTCCCAGCCGCGCCTATCCCAGCCTGGAGGCTGTGGTAAAGGAGTTTCTCGACAAGCACGAGTACAAGATTGAGCACGCAGGTTTTGGTGTGGCGGGTCCGGTCGTCGGGGGCATGGCTAAGATCACCAATCTGCCCTGGGTGATGAAGGAAGCGCACCTAGAGGCGGCGTTGAACCTTACCTCGGTGCGGCTCCTCAACGATCTGGCGGCGATTGCGTACAGCGTGCCTTACCTGGAGCCGGAGGATCTTCACACGCTCAACGAAGGGCGTCCCGTGCCGGGCGGCGCTATCGCCGTCGTGGCCCCGGGGACGGGGCTGGGAGAGGCCTTTCTCACCGTCCTGGAGACGCACTACATGGCGCACGCCTCAGAAGGGGGTCACGCCGACTTTGCTCCGACGGACGACCTGCAGATTGCCATGCTGGATTACCTGAACGAGCACTTTGACCACGTCAGCTATGAGCGGATCTGCTCGGGTTCGGGCCTACCCAACATCTACGACTTCTTCAAGGCGACCGACCGGTATGAAGAGCCGGCGTGGCTCAGGGAGGTGCTCGAAACGGCTGACGATCCGACACCGGTGATCGTCGAGACCGCGCTGGATCCCGAGAAGAACTGTCCCATCTGCAAGGCGACGTTGGACATCTTCGTCTCGGTACTGGGCGCGGAGGCCGGCAATCTGGCGCTGACCCTCGTCTCCACGGGGGGGGTCTATCTGGGCGGCGGTATCCCCCCGCGTATCCTGCCGGCCCTGGAGGATGGTCTCTTCCTGGAGGCATTCTTGCGCAAGGGGCGACTCTCGCACCTGCTGGCCCCTATGCCCGTACATGTTATTCTCAACAAGAAAGCGCCGTTGCTGGGGACGGTGCATTATCTGCTGGATACAGGCGTCGAGTGACGTCTGTCGCCACTGTCCAAAAAGGAAAGGAGCTTTGGAATGCACACTCTCTCTAAAATCCATCTATCGGCGTACGAAACGTTGATTGAAAAGGCGTTGGCCGAACTTACCGAAAATGACGTCCCGACCCGGATCTGGAAGAAAGATCACACGGTTTGGAAGCCCGATCCCGAGGAGATCGTCAACCGGCTCGGCTGGCTCGATAGTCCGGCTGCGATGCAGGACGAGGTGGGGCGTTTCGACGCCTTGCGCGAGACGCTGCTGGACGAAGGGTACACTGACGTGCTGTTGCTGGGGATGGGGGGGTCAAGTCTGGCGCCCGACGTCTTCAGCCGGGTCTTCGGCCCGGTGGTGGACGATGGCTTGCAATTGGCGGTTCTGGATAGCACCGATCCCGGCGCGGTGCAAGCCCACGCGGCGCGCCTGAACCTCGAGCGCACGCTCTTCATCGTCGCGACCAAGTCCGGGTCCACGGCGGAGACGCTCTCGTTCTTTAAGTACTTCTACGCGCGCACGGTCGAGACGCTGGGTGAAGAGGGTGCCGGTGCGCACTTCGTCGGCATCACCGATCCGGGCAGCAAGTTGGAGACCCTGGGTAACGACCTGAACTTCCGCACCCTCTTTCTCAACGATCCTGAACTGGGCGGACGTTACTCGGTACTCTCCTATTTTGGTCTGGTGCCGGCGGCGCTGGTCGGCCTTGACGTGGCGCGGCTGTTGGAACGGGCGTTGGATATGCGAGCGGCCTGTGGCCCCGACGCGCCGGTGGAGGAGAATCCAGCGGTTTATTTGGGCGTCGTCATGGGCGAGCTGGCGAAGGCCGGGCGCGACAAGCTCACCCTCTTCCTCTCGCCGCCGGTGGCGCCCTTTGCGGATTGGGTGGAGCAGCTTATCGCGGAGAGTACGGGAAAATCCGGCACCGGTATTCTTCCGGTGGTCGGCGAGCCGCCGCCCCCCCCCGACGTTTATGGCGAGGATCGGCTTTTTGTACAGATCTCGTTGCCGGATGAGGAGCCGATCGACGAACGGCTCGAGGTCCTGGCGATTCAGGGACATCCGGTGGTGCGCATCTCGCTTGAGGATCGCTACGATCTCGGCGCGCAGTTCTTCCTCTGGGAGCTGGCGACCGCTGTCGCCGGCGCACGTTTGGGCATCCATCCGTTTAATCAACCCAACGTCGAGGCGGCGAAGGTACAGGCGCGGCGCTTTATCCAGGCCTATGAAGAATTGGGCGAGCTGCCCGCGGCGGAGACGGCGCCGCTGACCGAGGACGCCCTGCGGGAGTTCCTGGCGCAAGCCAGACCGGGCGACTATATCTCCGTGCAAGCCTACGTCCAGCCGATGCCGGAGACGGACGCTGCGTTGCAGATACTACGCAGCCGTCTGCTTAAAGCGACGCATCTGGCGACGACTGTCGGGTACGGCCCCCGATTCTTGCACTCCACGGGTCAGCTACACAAGGGCGATGCGGGTAATGGGCTCTTCATCCAGCTCACGTCGCAACCGGAGGAGAAGCTGCCCATTCCCGACGCGCCGGGATCGTCGTCGTCCGCGCTCTCCTTCGGCGTCCTCAAACTGGCGCAGGCGCGCGGGGATTATGCGGCGCTGCAAGAGGTCGATCGGCGCGTGATTCACTTTGATCTGGGTACGGACGTGCTGGAGAACCTTGGTGTACTCCTGAACTTCGTCTAACGACGAGATCTTCGCCTCCTTACGCCTCCGGAGAAATCCGGGGGCGTTTTTCTTCATTATGAGGCGCCGGTGAAGGTCAACTCTCGACGGTGTGTTCAGAGAAAGGGATACTCTCCGATTTTTCCGTAACTTTTGTCGCAGTTTTGTGTTGTAATAATCAGGGTTGGTGATTGGTCAGAAGCAGGATGGGAGTAACACTCGCAGGAGGTCTGGTATAATAACTATGAAATAGATTACATTTGAGGGAGGCGGATGAACGACGTCGCTGAGCGCGAGTTGATCGAAGAAGCCAAAGAAGATCCGGAAGCGTTTGGGGTATTGTACCGGCGGTACGTGGATCGCATTTATAACTACTTGTACCGGCATACGGGGAATCGCAGCGATGCGGAAGATCTTACGTCCCGAACTTTCTACCGTGCGTTGCGGAGTCTGGTGAGCTATCGACATGAAAAGGGCACGTTTCAGGCCTGGCTGTTTCGCATTGCTCACAACCTGATGGCGAACTATCATCGCGACCACAGTCGACATCCGACCGTCCCTATTGACGTCCTGCCGCCTCTGCATTCGGAACAAGGCAATCCTCGGGAGGCCCTGATGTCGACGGAGGAACAGCGGCGGTTACGTAAGATTATCGATATGTTACCCGAAGAACGGAAAGCTCTTATCATCTTGAAGTTTGTAGAACAGATGACCAACGCCGAGATCGCAGAAGTGTTAGGTAAGACCGAGGGAGCCGTCAAGGCCCTCTATTACCGGACCCTTCGATATCTACAGCGCGTGATGGTGGTGGAGGTGAAGGAAGATGAGACTTAGTTTTTTCAAGCCCCGATATATACCTTTGCGAGAGCGAATCTCCCCGGAGATGGAGCGCTTACTTGGTGAAGCGATTATGGTGGCCTTGCAGCCGGTAGAACCTGACCCAGTGTTTGTCGAGGAACTGGGTAAGGACCTGATGGAGGTTGTCGTGGCGCAGCAGCGCTTTAGGCGCCAGCTGGGACGTGCCTTTTTAGTTCTGGCCGTGATTGTCGGCGGGCTCTTGCCCATTCTGGGTATTCTGTTGCTGTGGTGGTTGTGGCGCTTTCGAGGCGAGGAGGCGAGACCGCCGCTTAAACTTTCTAACTTATTCGCTTCGCCGGTGACGGCTTCGCCGGGGAATTCATAATTGACTCCACTGAAAAGGTGTCTCAGGGGAGAAAAGAGTGCGATATGTTATGGTTGTGCGTAACACAACCATAACATATCCCTCATGTTTCTTGTTGACAGCCTTTTTCAGGGTAGCCATAATTGATCTGAGTGTGGCTTTTGCGAAAAGGCGCCCCGGTTTTCCAGGGCGCCTTTTGGATTTTTTGAGGCTTCCGCCAGCTTAATCTGCTTTATCCGTTTACTTCGCCATTTTCGAAGGGGTCCAGTGGCACGTCATCAGGATATTTTGTGATGTCGTCTAAGTATGCGTCCCAGGGTCTCGACGCCGTCGGTAAGCGTCTCACCCAGAAAGACACCAGGCACGCGGGTGCGCCATTCCGGCTCGTTGGTGAAGATCCGGCCCCCATAAGTGACGATTGGTTTACCCGTCTCCGTCGCCTCGGGTAGCCAGCGCGGCCACTCCGCAAGGGCGCGGGCTGTCTCTTCTCGCATAGCGACCCATACGACGGCCGGCACGTCAGTTTCCTTCACGAAGTCGGTCATGTCCTTGAGTGGTAGCGACTGTCCCAGGTAGACGACGGGCCAGCGTCGTCGCCGCAGCAGGACTCCCAACATCAATAGACTGCCCTCGTGCCACTCTCCTGGAGCGCATGCCAGGACTGTAGGAGGGACGGTGTGGGGGGGAGGGCCTGTCTCCAACCACATAATCAGCCGGTGACGTAAATAATGACTCGCCAGATGCTCTTCCGCCACGCCAATTTTACCTTCGAGCCATGCATCGCCGATGTCACGCAACGCGGGGCGGATGATCTTAAGGATCAGGTCCTCGATAGAGTAGAGCGCCAGAACCTGTCCGAGGAGTTGATCGGCTTCCTCAAGATTCTGCCCCAACAGCGCTGCGGTGAGGTCGGTGTGAATGGTGTGGAGGGTGGGGTTCTCTCGTTCGGTCGTTGGTAGCCCGGGAGTGAGCAACGTGCGACGGGTCGGTAGGTTCCCCTCCTTTTCCAAGGTGTGCAGCGCTTCAATGGCTTGACTGGTCTGCATGCCAGCGTCGATACGTTCCTTGACCCACTTCAGTCGCTCCACTTCTCGCTCTGTGTAGATACGGTGTCCACCCGACGTGCGCTCTGGGTTGGGAAAACCGTACCGCCGCTCCCAAACGCGCAGAGTCGCCGGTGGGATGCCCGTCATCCGTTCGACGGCGCCGATATTGTATAAAGGGGTTTCTCTGAATGTAGTACCGTTCTCTTCAAGCGCCATCTCTGTATCCTACCTGTATTGTTGTTTATATTATGTTTAGATATATGTCCTATCTCTTACCGTATGCTACCATATTGCGGTCGTTGTGTCAAGTATTATGTTACAAAAGTGTTTCAATATATATACGAAAAGGGGTTGACGTTCTGGCCTTGCTCACGTATACTTCTCGTTGTGATTGTATCGTCTTACAGTACGGTCGATTGGGTGGAGATGTGGGAAAATCCAATGTGTGGCTGCTCTCTGGTCGGTGTAGAGTATCGTCGCCGGGGAATTTTATTGTGGTAAGGAGCGAGATTTGACGATTAACAATTGGCTAGACAAGCGGTACGCTGAGGTTTTTGAGAGTACCTGTCGTTATCTGGAGGCGCGCCGCGCCCAGTATGGTCTCACTGTGGCGGAGTTAGAGGAGATGCTTGCCGAGGCCTATCGACGGCAAGGAAATAATTGGCTGGGTCGGGGTATGGTGAAGGACGTCGGGGAAGATGCCGTCGTCGCGGCGTATGAGTTTATTTTGGCCGAATGGCGCGCGGTCGAAGAGCAGGAACGTGCGGATCGTGAGACGTGAAGTTTTCTGATACCGGGCGTTCCCCCTCAGAGTGTCGACATTGGCTGTCCCGAAAAAGGTAGGTTCCAAGAAAAAACACGGGATCCGTAGGCAATATCGTCCCGTCCGTTTTGTTGAAAAGACTCTTTTCAGCGGAGCTGACCTTGGTTTACGTCGTCGGTCGTACAGCGCGTTCAGCCAGCGCGATGGCGCCCAGAATGCCCGCCTTGTCCGCCAGGGCAGGGGGAACGATGTATTGGTCAATTTCCTCAAGAATCGTTGGGGCTTGCACGTACCCGTTGAGCAGCGCCTGGACCTCCCGGCGAATCAAGGGGAAGAGCTGTTCCTGATGCATGATGCCCCCGCCCAGGATAATGCGCTGGGGAGAGAGTGTTAACGTGAGGTTCATCAATCCCAGGGCCAGGTAGTGTGCCTCCAAGGCCCAGGCGGGATGATCTGTCGGTAGTTCCTCTCCGGGCCGTCCCCAACGTTGTTCTACAGCAGGGCCGGTCGCCAGGCCCTCCAGGCAGTCGTTGTGATAGGGGCAGATGCCGGGGAAAGGATCGCGTTCCGTGTCGTGCGGAATGCGAATGTGCCCCATTTCTGGATGTACGAGCCCGTGCAGGAGCTGGCCTTCCACCATGCCGCCGCCGCCGATGCCTGTCCCGATGGTCAGGTAGATGAACGTCTGTAACCCCTGCGCCGCGCCCCAGCGATGTTCGCCCAAAGCTGCTCCGTTGACGTCCGTGTCAAATCCTACCGGTACGTCAAGCGCTGCTTTGATCTCCCCGACGATATCCACGTTCTGCCAGTCGGGCTTGGGCGTTGAGGTGATGTGACCATAGCGGGGCGACGTAGGGTCGAGATCCACGGGTCCGAAGGAGGCAATGCCCACGGCGTCCAGCGATTGCTTTCCGGTGATCTCTTCCCGGAAGAACGTGATCGCGCGCTCCAACGTGGCGGCTGGAGTGGTCGTAGCGAAACGCGTCGTGGCCTCGATGTCGTCCGGCCCGCTCCCCACCGCGCAGACAAACTTGGTTCCTCCCGCTTCAATGGCCCCGAATCGCGTCATAGTCTCCTCCCCAATGAATTACCTCGGTCGTGTGCCTCTGGCGTCTTAGGGTTCGTTAACAAATAACTTCCCAACTGTGTGGTCTGGCCCATGCGTGAAACCTGGGGAAGCGTTTCAGGCTCGTTGTCTTCAGGTTTACGTGTGGTGCTCAGAAATTGCACCGGAAGCTATACTTTTACGAGCTCTTAGTGAAGCCGGTACGTTATTCTATGAGAGAAGCGTGAATTACGCAAGTATGGATAACGGACAGACGAAGCGGTTCTAAGGTTCTCTCCAGCCATAGCCTAGGTCGGCACCGGCTGCGTTTGCTTTATGCGCGGCTAAGCACATTCTGCTGCTTCGAAAACTCACGCTGTCTTGGGCTGATTTGTCGTGATCTTGTATAATAGGGGGAAGGTGAGACGCACTTCCTTCGAATACCTCGGGCATTATGGGTTTACAGAGGTTTGAGGTTGAGAAGAAAGACGCGACTCAGAATGTTGGGTCTCTGGGATTTCGCCGGGTGGACCAAAACGATTGTAAATTTTTACCGCAGATGGCACGGATTTTCACTGATTTTTCATTTTCTGTGTAAATCTGTGAAATCCATGGTTAAGTTTTCGGTCTGATTCTGCGAAGTCCAAAAGAGCCAGAATGTACAGACAACCGCAGACCGATCGAGGAGGCCGATATGAAACCTTTCCGGAAGCACGTCGCGATTTCTATCGATGGTGGGGGGATTAAGGGGGTGATGGTCACCAAGGCGTTGTCCATGGTGGAGGAAGCGTTGGGGCAATCTTCTTACGACCTGTTCCGATTGGCCGCCGGCACCTCGACGGGATCTATTATCTCGGCCGGCATCGCCGCGGGCTTGAGCGCGGCCGAATTGCACGCGCTCTATCTGCGCCTGGGAGGCGACGTTTTCCGGCGAACGTGGCGTAGCGTGCTCTGGCCGTTGACGCGCTATCGCTATAAGCACGAGCCTCTTGCGTCGGCGTTGCATCAGTACATCGGTGACATCAAGATGGGGCACTTCTGGGAGACCGAGCTCCGCACCGACGTGGTCATCACCGCCTTTGACCTCTTGACCAATCACACCCGCTTCATCAAGCCGTGGAAGACGGAGTACGCCGACTGGCCCGTCGTTCAGGCCGTGTTGGCCTCCAGTTCCGTACCGACCTACTTTCCAGTCGTTGAGGGACGCTACGTTGACGGCGGCGTCGGCTCCTACGCCAATCCCTGCTACCTCGCCGCCTACGAGGCCGAGTTCTGTCTGGAGTGGGACCCCGCGGAGACGACCCTGATCAGTCTGGGGACGGGACGCGCGCCGGCCAAGATCCAACCGGGGGAGGCGAATCGACTCCACGCGTGGCAGTGGCTTCAGCCGCTGTTGGGCGCCTTCCTGAGTTCCGCGGACGATCAGCAGGTGCACCTGGTCGACACGTTCTTTGAAGCCCTGGACTTCCGCCGCTTCCAGGTCGATCTGCGAGAGCCTATCGCCATGGACGATCCCGACGCGATCCCGGCGCTCGTCGAATATGGTGAGGAGCTGGGGCGCAAGATCCTGAACGACGAGACCGATTACATCCTCGACGTCGTCGCGCAGAAGGCGGTGGAGTAGCGCGTGGGACTAGGGCGCGTGTAATTTCAGGCGTGGGAGGATCTCTTCCTCTATTTGCGCGTCCGACAGTTGGTAAAGTGTGGTGTAGAATGCCCGGACCTCGTCGCTGAGCGAGAGGTCGGTGAAGCGCTCCGGGTGCATCCGTTTTGCCATCCACGTGATCCCCAGAATCCACCGGCTGCTGGGCTGATCCCAGCTGTAGTAATCGTTGGGGAAAGCGTAGACCTCACCGGCCTGGACGACGGGCAGCGAGTTCCAGAGCGGTTGTCCGGCCAGTTTCGCCAGAGCTTCCTCTCCCGGCACGAAGTAGCTGCTCAAAAAGATCTTCTCCGGTTGCCAGGCCGCGATCTGCTCCAGTCCCACCATCATCCATCCCCCGTTCTGGCCCTGCCAGACCGGCGTTCCTCCGGCGAACTCCGCCATCCAGGTCTGGAGCCAGCCGGAGGGCGGGACCTTGAAGGCAGCGTCCTCGCTGCGGGAGTCGTATTGCAGCACCAGAACGCGTGGCTTGTCCGCGTCGGGTAGCGCCGCGACCTCATCTTCGATCCGTGTCATGCGCTGTTCGTAAAAGTCGATGACGGTTGCTGCGCGTTCTTCGTCGTCGAAGAGCGCGCCCAGCATCGCCAGATCCTGTAGATACTGTTCGGGGGTCTCAAGGCCCAGGTAGAGCACGGGGATATCCAGCGTCTCCAGGTCGGCGCCGATCTTCTTGGCCATGAAGCTCTTGAGGAGCACGACGTCGGGTTTCAGGGCGAGGATCTCGTCGGCGATGGCGTCGGCCCAGAGGGTGAGCTTGGCGTTGGCTTCCGGCTCGATCAGCTGGATGAAGCCCTGCGCCTGTTGGGCCCGGGTGAGTCCTACCACGCGCTCCTGTGCCTGCGGGAAGAGATAGACGGCGTCGTTGAGCATGAAGTTGGCGCGTCCGGCGATGACGACGTGCTCCGGCAGGGCGGGCAGCGTCACTTGACGGTCCAGGGCGTCGGTGAGCGTTACCGCGCTTTCTGGAGGTGGGTCGCCTGCCTGCGCTTGCAGACAGCCGGTCAAGATCATGACCAACAGGGGGATGACGATCCAGCGGTGGAGTGGCTTTCGGTACTTCATGGTGCCTCCTCGGTTTCGATCAGGCTCTCCTCACACTGATCGAGCCAGTTCAACATCGCTTCGATCTGACCCATGCGGAACTCTCGCACCAATGTCTCGTACGTCATGGCCTGCGGGAGCGTCACTATCGCCTGCTTTTGTGAACGCAGCCATGTTCGGCACGCCTCACGTTGCCGACGTACCAGGGTGCGCGTCACTCTCGGTCCCTCAAGTTGCGCGAAGTAGAGCTTGGCGAGGAACTCCAGGCGCAGGTCGCGTCCGTGTCCTACCGGCTCGTGGAGCCAAGCGTCCAGTGCAGCGCGCCCCGCGTCGGTCAGGTGGTAGATCTTGCGCGGGGGATAGGTCTCCGTATCCAGCGTCGGCGTGATATAACCGCGCGTCTCCATCTTCTCCAACAGGGCGTAGAGCTGGCTCTGTTTGAGGTTCCAGACCAGTCCCAGGCCCTGATTATTGGAGAGTTCCTGGTGCAGGGCGTAGCCGTGACGGGGGCGTTGCCGCAACAGCCCCAGCAGGCTCCATTCTACGCTAAGCGGTATCGCTGACATCGGGCTCACGTTTTGCTCTCTCTCATTGAGGTCATTTTCTGAATATTCATGGATTGAGTATATGTCCACTCTCTCTGCTTGTCAACGGACTAAGCGGATGATCGGATTCTCTCCCGGGAATAAGCTAGGTGGGGCGGGAGGGACGTGTGCAAAAACGCGGGGCACGCCCTGGAGCGTGCCCCTTGTCCAACGTCGCCGGTGGCGCTAGCGCTTTAGAACCAGCGGTAGGTAGATGGTCTTATCCAGTACCGCCGTGTGGTACTGCGCCGTGACCGGCCCATGTCGCGTTTCGTTTTCCGAGGTGTCGATGTCGACGAGCCAGTACCAGTAGGTGACGTTGGGTTGTATGTCAGCGTCCTCGTAGCTGTACGTTTCGCCGCAGACGTTGCCCGCACACTTGCTGGGCACGAAGGTGATCTCGCTGGCGCGGGTGAAGTTGGGCTCCGTCGCGCGGTAGACCTGGAAGCCGAAGTTGTCGATCTCCACCGCCGTGGCCCACTCCAGGCGTACACCGGCCTCGCTCACGTCGCCGACGCGGAAGTAGAGCAGGTCAATCGCCGTCGGCACGTCGACGATGGTCTCGTCATCCTGGTCATCGTCCGGCGGGTTGTCGTAGACGTCCAGGGCATCGCTGACGACCGCGGTGTTGGTGATAGGCGTGTCGATGGTTTGGACCACCGTGAAGACCGTTGTGAGGCTAAAGACCTCGCCCGGCAGCAGGTTGCGTCCGAAGCCATGGGGCGCCGGCCCGGTCAGGTCGAGCCAGACCACTTGCCCGCTCACGTTATCCACCGTGTCCGGTTGCGCCGGGAAGGCTTGGGCAAAGTGGAGATAGTCGGCGTCGTAGAGGTCGTAGACCGGCAGCACATCGATCTCGCTGACGCCCACGTTGGTGATGGCGATGGTGAAGGTGACGTAGTTGGGCGCCACGGCATCCGTATCAAAGCCCACCAGCTGTTTGTCCAGCGCGACCGCCGGATCCTGGACGGAGATGGGCACGTCGTCGGTGTCGGTGATAACGCCGCTGGGATACTCGCCCTCGATCAGCGCCGCGTTCCAGTAGGTGCCGATGGTGATCTCGGGCGTCACGGTGACGGCGAAACTGACGGTGAGTCGGTCGCCCGGTGCCAATGCGCCCAGGTCTTGCCAGATCAACAGGGGTTCGGCGACGACGTCGGGATCGGCGGGCTCGCCGGAGCCGCCGACGTAGTGGAAGTCGGTCGGCAGCGTGTCGGTGAGCGCCACGGAATCGAAGACCACCTGTCCGGTGTTGGTGATGGCGAGGACGTAGGTGAAGGGCATGTTGGGCACCGCCGCGCCGGGCAGGACAGTCTTGACCAGCTCCAGTCCTGGCACCAGTGGCGTCGTAGGCTCATCGTCTTCATTGTTGTCGTAGTCCGGTTCCACGACGGTCTCGGTGAAGATGTTGACGACGTTGGTGAAGGTCTCGGTCACCCAGGATTGGACGGTGACCGTGATGACGATGGTGCCGCCGCCTCCTGCCGGGATGTTCGGTATATACCATTCCAGCGGATTAGGTCCAAAGTCTTGCGATGGCGTCGCACCGCCGAAGGTCACTTCATCTGGCAGCCAGTCGCTGATGGAAACGTTGGTGGCGTCTGACGGACCGTAGTTGGTGTAGAGAAGCGTATAGGTGAGCGTGGCGCCAGGGATGACCGGATCCGGCTGGTCGATCTTGGTGATCGCCAGGTCGGCCCGCGCTTCGGTCGGTGTCTCGACGTCGTCGGTGTCCGTGAGGTTGGTGCTGTCGCTGATGAGGACCCGGTTATGCAGCATCGCCCAGCTCGGCGCCGCGGGATCGATGCCCACGACCAGCGTCACTGCGCCGGCGGCGGGCGGGATCTGCGGGCCCAGACTCCAGGTGACGACGCCGTCGCTTTCGCCACAGGGGGCGCCGCTGCACGCCGCAAAGGTGGTGCTCGTCGGAAGCGTGTCGGAGAGGGTGACGTCGAAGGCCGGCTCGTTGCCCGTGACCGACCAGTTGATGGTGTACGTCAGTGCTTCGCCGGGCACCGCTACCGTCGGTGTGACCGACTTGCTCACGCTGAGCGCGTGGCTGCTGCCGACGGGCGTCGTGACGGTGTCGGTATCGGTGATATCTTGCGTGTCGGTGATGAGGCCCACGTTGACGATCTGCGTGCCGCTGATGAGCGCGCTATCCACCCGGACCACGAACGTTGTCGTGCCGGTGACCGGCGGCTCGATGGAACCGAGGTGCCAGATGATCGGACCGGTGCCGCCCTGGGGCGGTGCGTCCGGCGTGGTCGGTGTGGCGGACCAGAAGGTGGTGTTGGCGGGCACTGTGTCGCTGAGCGTGACGTCGGGCGCGACACCGTCGCCGGTGATGGTGTAGGCCAGCGTGTAGGTCAGCAGCTCGCCCGGTGTGGCGCTCACCGCGTCGACGGATTTGGTCAGCGTGATGTCGTGCCGGCTCTCGACGGTGTTGGTCACCGTGTCACTGTCGGTCTCGCCGGAAGTGTCGGTGATGCGGACGGTGTTGGCGATCGCCAGGCCGTCCGTCAACGGGCTATCCGCCCGCACGACCAGCGTCACGCTGCCGGTGGCCTGCGTGATGCCCGAGGTCGCGGGCAGGAAGTCGCCCAGGGCCCAGGTGACGAGGCCGGCGTTGCCGACGCCTGGGTCGCTGCTGGCGGTCGGTGTC
>CAZCPK010000038.1:0-15367 GCA_964500755.1 uncultured Anaerolineales bacterium | reverse complement strand
ACTTACCCTTGGCTGGTGCACGGCTGAGTCAAGCACGCTTAACGCATTGGAAGTAGGCCCGTTTCTAATAGGGTGCAGATACTCTCAGTTACCATCCCTGCGAAAGTTGCAAAAAGCGCCATAATGCCCAACTTAAAGTTGTAAAAATGAGCCGAGATCTCAAATGACTGCGTTTATGAGCGTTTTTGGCGGCTATTTTGTATTATATTATTGCGGTTGGGCGGTTCTCGTACATACCTTCTATGCAAAAAGGCAGTGATTCCGCCGTGGTAACTAGGAGTAACTGCACCCTTTCTAATAGACCGGTACGTTGCTATTCACAAGTGTCAACCTATTTCCGAACCTTCCCTTACGAAAAGCGTCCAAACACGAAAGGCGGCGGCTTTTGGCCTTACATTTCTCGCTGTACGGCTTCCGGCCTTTCGTGCTATACTGAAAGGTGGCGGAATTATGGGGTTTTCGAAGCGAGCCGACGAGCGAAAACGGCCTTGATGCATCACAACACCCGTAAACGAGAGCAAGGCAAACGAAACGGGGTTGATGAGGAGGGGGCAAATGCGGCAGGTAGACGTTGTGAAACCTTAGAAAGCCTCGGAACCGTTACGACAGAACTCTCTTATCTATGGACCAAACGACCAATTGACCGAATGACCACCAGACTAATTTCCAAGGAGGACACAGATGGCGAAGCGGGAGATACATCCCCCGACGGGGACGGAGTTGCATTGCAAGAACTGGTTGTTGGAGGCCCCCTTCCGCATGATCCAGCACAACCTAGACCCGGAGGTCGCCGGGGATCCGGAGAACTTGATCGTCTACGGCGGGCGGGGCAAGGCCGCGCGGAGCTGGGAGGCCTTTGACGCCATCCTGGAGACGCTCCAGGCGATGGACGTCGACGATACGCTCCTGATCCAATCGGGCAAGCCGGTGGCGGTCTTCAAGACGCACGAGGACGCGCCGCGCGTGCTGATCGCCAACACCAACATCGTCCCGGCGTGGGCAACCCAGGAGAACTTCGACAAGTGGGAGCGCGAGGGCCTTATCATGTACGGGCAGATGACCGCCGGCTCCTGGATCTACATCGGCACCCAGGGCATCCTCCAGGGCACCTACGAGACGCTGGGCGCGGCGGCGCAGAAGCACTACGGGCCGGAGGCCTCGCTCAAGGGCAAGTTCACGCTCACCGCCGGGCTCGGTGAGATGGGCGGCGCGCAGCCGCTGGCGATCACCATGAACGAGGGCGTTGGCTTGATCGTCGAGGTCGACCCGCAGCGGGCCGAGCGGCGGCTCAAGCACCGCTATCTCGACGAAATCGAGACGGACCTGGACGCGGCGCTGCGTAAGGTGGAGGACTTTACCGCACGGGGCGAGGCGCGCTCCATCGGGCTGATCGGCAACGCGGGCGACGTCTACCCGGAGTTGTTGCGGCGCGGCGTCATCCCGGACATCGTGACGGACCAGACGCCGGCGCACGATCCGCTCGCCTACGTCCCCAGCGGCATGACGCTGGCGGAGGCCGAGGCGCTGCGCGAGCGCGATCCCGCGGCCTACAAGGAGGCCGCCATCCAGACGATGACGGCGCACTGCGCCGCCATGGTCGAGATGCAGCAGCGGGGCGCGGTGGTCTTCGACTACGGCAACAATCTGCGGCAGCGCGCTTACGACAACGGCCTGGAGACGGCCTTCAGCTATCCCGGTTTCGTGCCCGCCTACATCCGTCCGCTCTTCTGCGAGGGCAAAGGGCCGTTCCGCTGGGTCGCGCTCTCTGGCGATCCCGAGGACATCTACGAGACCGACCGTATCATCCTGGAGCTCTTCCCGGAGGACGAGCACCTGGTGCGCTGGATCAAGATGGCGCAGGAGGAAGTTGCTTTCCAGGGACTGCCCTCCCGCATCTGCTGGCTGGGCTACGGCGAGCGGGCCCGCGCCGGCCTGGCCTTCAACGAGGCCATCGCCGAGGGGCGGATCAGCGCGCCCATCGCCATCGGGCGCGACCACCTGGACGCCGGCTCCGTCGCCAGTCCCAACCGCGAGACCGAGGCCATGAAGGACGGCTCCGACGCCATCGCCGACTGGCCCATCCTCAACGCGCTCATCAACGCCGTCGGCGGCGCGACCTGGGTCAGCTTCCATCACGGTGGGGGGGTGGGCATCGGCTACTCACAGCACGCCGGGCAGGTGATCGTGGCGGACGGCACCCCGGAAGCGGCGGCGCGCCTGCAGCGCGTGCTGACCACCGATCCGGGCCTGGGCGTCGTACGTCACGCCGACGCGGGCTACGAGAGAGCCGTCGACTTCGGCAAGGAGCACGGCGTATGGTTGCCTATGATTGGCTAGTCCGCGGCCACCGATAGGAATATCCGGCGGGTGCGCACTTGGCGCCGGGTGACGGTCACGAGCGGTCGGCTCGACTCTACCTACAGCGCCCTGTCGATTGTCCTCAGCGTCTTGCCTGGTATGTGCTGCGGTGTCGTCCGTTAAACGGGCGAGGAGGATAGGGAGGGAGTATGGCGTCGAACGGTGCGACGGACGGTAATCAGGAGATCGTGCTGCGGGTGTTGATCGCCGACGACGAGCCGGAGATGCGGCGGAGCACACGTCTGATGATGTCTGCGGTACCGAACGCCCGCGTCGTGGCGATCGCCCGCGACGGACGGGAGGCGATTGCGCTGACCAGGGAGCATATGCCGGACGTGGCCTTGATGGACGTCAATATGCCGGGGCTCAGCGGTCTGGAGGCCATTCGGCGCCTGCGGGAAATCCGCCCGGACCTGGTCTGCATCATCATCTCCGCCGAGAAAGATGCTGACACGGTCCGGGAGGCTGTGCAAGTGGGCGTTGCGGCGTACCTGATCAAGCCCTTCACGGTGGAGGAGTTACGTGCGGTGCTGGTGAAGACGCGCAAGGTTGTGGCGGCGCTGCGTCGTCGCAAAGCGGAACAACGACGACGTCAGCTAGAGGTGAAAGCCGCGGCGTACGTCAAAGCGCGGCGCACCGACGACCAGGCGGTCGCCGTGCTGGAGGCGTTGGCCGCCGACCCGAAGTGTCCTCTGCGCTGGCTGACGGCGTTGGCCATGCTGTACGTCCTGCGCCGTGAGTGGACCAAGCTGAAGCGCTTGGCGCGCTATCTAGAAAGGCGTTCGCGTTGAGTGGGCAAACGAAGCGGGTCTGAGGCTTTCCAGGGCCGCTTAGCGCCTCCCTGCAGCGTTTGCCCAGGTCATCAACCCCGACTTCGTTTGCCTTGCTCTCGCTTACGAGCGTTGTGAGGCAGCGAGATCGTTTTCGTTCGCCGACTCGCTTCGAAATCCTTGAGTACGCGCGGGTTGCTTTTGTTATTACGAGCGATATAATGTCATAAGCTAACTATCTAAACCATATCTGAATAAGGAGTCTCTTTATGGGTGAGAAACTGGAACAGCTGAAGCAACGTCTTCATCGTTATCACGACCTACAGAAGGCTGGCGCCGTGCTGGGCTGGGATCGCGAGGTCAATATGCCGCCGGGCGGCAGCGAGGCGCGCGCCGAACAGTCGGCCACGCTCAACGCCATGGCTCACGAGATCTTCATCGCCGATGAGACCGGGAAGCTGCTGGAGGCCGCCGAGAACGAGGTGGAAGGGGAGGACTTCGGCAGCGACGACGCCAGCTACGTGCGGGTGCTGCGCCGCGAGTACGATAAAATGGCCAAGGTTCCCACGGAACTGGTGGCGGAGTTCTCCCGCGCCCGCTCGCGGGCCTTCGTCGCCTGGCGGGAGGCGCGTCAGAACGACGACTATCCGCATTTCCAGCCCCACCTGGCCAAGATCCTGGAGATCAACCGCAAGCTGGCCGATATCTGGGGCTATGAGGACCATCCTTATGACGCGCTGGTCGACTATTTTGAGCCGGGCATGACCCGGGACAAGGTCGACGCGGTCTTCACGGAGCTCAAGGAAGGGCTGGTGCCGCTGCTGGAGCAGCTCGTCGAGGAGGGTAAACCCGTCGACGACACGTTCTTCTCCGAGCAGAGTTACCCGCTCGATAAGCAGTGGGACCTCACCGAGGCGGTGCTGCGGGACATCGGTTACGAATTTGCCTCCGGGCGCCAGGACAAGGCGCCGCACCCCTTCACCACCACCTTCTCCTGCAACGACGTCCGCGTGACCACGCGGCTCTTCGAAAATCGCCCGCAGTCGGCGTTCTTCAGCAGTGTCCACGAGGGCGGGCACGCGCTCTACGAGCAGGGCGTCCCTGAGCAGTTCGAGCGAACCATTTTATCCGGAGGCGCGACGCTGGGCCTGCACGAGTCGCAATCACGGATGTGGGAGAATATGCTGGGGCGCAGTCGGGCCTTCTGGGCGCACTATCTGCCCATCGTGCGCGCGTTCTTCCCCGAGCAGCTCGCCGGCATTTCCTTCGACGACTTCTACCGCGCCATCAACAAGGTGGAGCCCAGCCTGATCCGCGTCGAGGCCGACGAGGTGACCTATCATATGCACATCTTCGCCCGTTTCGAGATCGAGCAGGCGTTGGTCAGCGGCGACCTCGACGTCGCCGACGTGCCGGATGCCTGGAATGCCAAGTACGAATCGTATCTGGGCATCACGCCGCTCAACGACGCCGACGGCTGCCTGCAGGACGTCCACTGGTCCCACGGCACCATCGGCTACTTCCCCACCTACACGTTGGGCACCATCATGAGCGCGCAATTCTACCGCCGCGCCCTGCTGGACGTGCCGGCGTTGGAGGAGCAGATCGCCGCAGGTAACTTCCTGCCGCTGCTGGACTGGGCCCGGAAGCACGTCCACAAGCACGGCAGCAAGTTCACCGCCGACCAGCTGCTGCAGCGCGAGCTGGGCAAGGATCTGGACGCGCAGCCGCTGCTCACGCACCTGCGCGAGAAGTATACGGAGATTTACGAGTTATAATCGCCTGACTGAGCAGATTGTTTCTAGAACACCCGGTGGATTTTTTTCACCGGGTGTTTCCCTTGGAGTTCTGGGGGGATTTTTTAGGATGGTTCATTTTCCCGGTTAGTTGGGTTTACACTTTCCTTGCTGTGTGAGAAAATTAGGGTATACGCAACCTAGACTGTGCATAATCGAGCGCAACCCACCGCGAGCAAACACAGCGTTGCCTTTGGCCCCCCCCTCACCAAAAACCTCTCCCCTTCCCCTGCGCAATGATACCTCTGGTGGGTGTCCCAGCACTTGGCGGGGGAAGGGGCCGGGATGGGGGCGCGGCCAATCCACGGAGTACAGCTGAGCCCGGTGCGTTGCTATCCGAAAGTGTCAACCTATTTCTGAACCGGCCCGATTTTCCCTCGATGAACCCCAAAGGACGTGAGTATGCTCGCATGAAAGGACGCAAAAAGGCCCATTGATTCTGATTTTGGGTATGTTACAATGAAATGGTGAGTGCAAAACGCGCCGGGCTTTGACTTACCCTGTCTTAGGAGTGGTGGAGGTCTACGCACCGGGCGAAGGTCAACAAAGTATAAGGTATTGCTCTAGACGTGGAGGAGACCGAGATGAGTGCATACGAAGAGGCGCTATCCATAAAACCCCGGCTCGTCGAGTGGCGGCGCGATTTCCACCGGCACCCCGAACTGGGTCTGGAAGAACAGCGCACCGCCGGTATCGTGGCGGAGACGCTGCGGGAGCTGGGCTACACGGTCCAGGAGGGCGTGGGACAGACGGGTGTGGTCGGGTTGCTGGAAAACGGTGCCGGTCCCGTGATCATGGTGCGCGCAGACATGGACGCGCTGCCCATCCAGGAGGCCGACGGTCGTCCCTATGCCTCCGAGGAACCGGGCAAGATGCACGCTTGTGGTCACGACGCCCACGTCGCCATCGGCCTGGGCGTGGCGAAGCGAATGACCGAGACACAGGAGCAGTGGCAGGGCACGCTCAAGATGGTCTTTCAGCCCGGCGAGGAGGGCATGAACGGCGCCGAGAAGATGGTCTCCGACGGGGTGCTGGAGAACCCCCGGCCCGACTACGTCCTGGCCCTGCACGTCTGGGGCGAGGTCGAGGTGGGCACGGTCAGCGCGACGCCGGGTCCCGTGATGGCGGCGGCGGAAGCCTGGAGCGCCACAATTCAGGGCAAGGGCGGGCACGCGGCTGCGCCGGAGCAGACCGTCGATCCCATCGTCACGGCAGCGCAGACGGTCAACGCGCTGCAGACCATCGTCAGCCGCAACGTCGATCCCCTGGAGACCGCCGTGGTCACCGTGGGCAAGCTCACCTCCGGCGACACCTTCAACGTCATCCCGGACGTCGCCCAGCTGGAGGGCACGGTGCGTACCTACGACCCCGAGGTCCGCGCGACCGTGCTGCACCGGTTGCGGGCCGTCATCGAGGGGACGGCGGAGATGATGGGCGCGCAGGCCGAGCTCGCGCTCCACGACCTTACGCCTGCCGTGGTCAACGACGCGGCGGTCACCGCCGTGGTGCAGGACGCGATCCGCGCCGTCGTCGGCGAGGACGGGCTCGACGTCGGTGTGCAGACCACCGGCAGTGAGGACGCGGCCTTCTTCTTGCAGGAGATTCCCGGCTGCTACTTCTTCGTCGGCTCGTGCTTCCCCGGCAGCGACCCTATCCCGCACCATAATCCCCACTTCGACATCGACGAGGAGGCGCTGCCCGTGGGTATGGGCGTGATGCTTGAGGCGCTGCGCCGGCTCTTCGCCGGAAAGGCTACGTAATGCCCCAGCAAGGACCGTTGCAGTGGGTGGATGGTAACGGTTGGCTGGTGCTCTCCGGCGGCGGCGACTGGCGGCGCGGTGACACCGACGTCGTCGACGCCCAGATCCTGGCGGTCGCCAATCTCGATCGTCCCATGGTCGTCCTGCTCTCCGACGGCCCGCTCTTGGAGGCCGAGAGCGTTCTGGATCACTTCACCACGTTAGGCGGCAGCGGCGGCGAGGCCTTCGTCCTCTCGGAGCTGGACGATGAGGATCTGGCGTCCGGGCGGCTGGTCGCGGCGCTTGAGGACGCCGGTGTGCTCTACCTGGGCGGGGACGATCCGCTGGCGCTGGTACACCGACTGCGTGATACGCCCGCGCTCCGCAATCTGGTGGGTGGGTTTGCCGGCTTTCAGGGGATGATCCTGGTCGGCGTCAACGCCGGCGCCATGGCGTTGGGCGCCTGGATCGGCGCGGAGAACGAGGCCGGGGACGTGATCGACGTGCCCGGCCTGAACTTCGTCCGGAGCGCCGTCGTCGCCGCGCACTTCACGCGGACCGAGGAGGCTGCGCTGTTGCAGGCCCTGCTGAAGAAGCACAGCGGTTTCGTGGGGCTGGGCATTCCTCAGGGAACTGCGTTGGCGCTGGGGCCGCGTGGGGAGGTCAAGACCTGGGGTACCGGCGAGGTCACGGCCATCGTGCGCCAGGAAGGGGTGGGTTAGGGGTCGCACATCACTCCTTTTGCTTTTTGTGAGAACTTGACTCTACTGAAAAAAGGTGGAGAAAATCGGATTTCTAGTCGGTTATCCCCTATATCTAATGGTTTTGACCGCCAATTTTCCCGCATGTAGTGGCAAGTTTTGGAGAAATCCGATTTTTAGGGGGGTATTCAGAGAACACTGCGGTAGATATTAAAGAGGTATTGAGAAAAATTCACGAAATAAGCGTCTTGGGTTAATTTTGTTTAAGTATACTCTTGTTTTCTCTGTATCCTCTGTGTGCTCTGTGGTGAGATATTTAGTTATTTCAATGGAGTCATCTTTTGTCCTCCCACGTATTCTGCCGGGGGGCCCAATCTTTATCTGGAGGGAAAATGACGATAGTTGATGAGATGGTTGTCGTGCGCGTCGCGGGCGAGGCCGGCGAGGGCACGGTCACGTTGGGCGAGCTCTTTACCCGCGTCGCGGCGCGCGAAGGGTTAGAGGTTTACACCTTGCGCACCTACCCTTCCGAGATCCGCGGCGGACAGGTGATGTTTCAGACCCGGCTCGGCGTGGAACGGGTGCTCTCCGAGGGCGACGACTGTGACGTGCTCGTCGCGATGAACCGCCAGGGCTGGGAGGAGAATCACGAGGATCTCTGTCCCGAGGCCGTGTTGCTCTACGACGAGGACGCGGTGCCCGATGCGGCGCTTGACCGCCTGGGCAGTTATCTGATCCCGGCGGGAGAGCTCGCCGAGAGCATCGAGTGGCTGCGTGGTAAAAACCTCGTCATGGTGGGCGCGCTCTGCTGGTTCTTCCGGCTCGATCAGGAAGTCGCCGAGCAGATCGTGCGCGAGCGCATGGGACGTTACGCCGACGTCCTGCCGGATAACCTTAACGCGTTGCGCCGAGGCTACGCCTACGCGCAGGAGCACTATCCGGAGCCGTTCCCCTACGCGCTGGCGCTGCCCGAGTCGCCGCCGGACCGGTTGCTGCTCTCAGGGGCCGACGCGCTGACTCTGGGCTCGCTGGAGGGCGGCTGCCGCTTCTATGCGGGCTACCCCATCACCCCGGCGACGCCGGTCATGGAGTCACTGGCTAAACACCTGCCCGCGTTCGAGGGCACCATGGTCCAGGCCGAGGACGAGATCGCGGCGATCAATATGATCATCGGCGGCTCCTTCGCGGGGCGCCCGTCTATGACGGCGACCTCCGGCCCGGGTCTGTCGCTGATGGTCGAGGCGCTGGGCCTGGCGAGCATGGCCGAGATCCCCATCGTGGTGGTCAACGTCCAGCGGGCGGGCCCGTCCACCGGGCTGCCGACGAAGATGTCGCAGGGCGACCTCTTCCTGGCGCTCTACGGTGGGCACGGCGACGCGCCGCGCTTCGTGCTGGCGCCCGATTCCATTAAGGACTGCTATTACCAGATGATCAACGCCTTCAGCCTGGCCGAGCACTATCAGATGCCCGTCATCGTCCTCTCCGATCAGGCCATGGCCTCGCGCCTGGTGACCATGCCGCATCCCGACTTCCAAGAAGGTGAATGGAGCGAGCGACTGGAGCGCGTGCTCCCATCGGAGGAGGAACTGGCTGACGACTACCGGCGCTACCGCGACACCGACGACGGCATCTCGTCCATGGCGCTGCCGGGCATGGAGGGCGGCATCTACTTGGCGGAGAGTCTGGAACACAACGAGTACGGCTACCCCGATCAGACGCCGGAGAATCATCAGAAGATGATGGAAAAGCGCGCTCGCAAGGTCGAGGCCGCGCGCAAGCGACTGGTTAACTGGAAGGGCGCGGCCCGGCGCTGGGGCGTGGAGGGCGCCGAGTTCGGCATCATGGGCTGGGGCAGCACGCGTGGCGCCGTCCGCGAGGCCATGGAGCAGCTCCGTGCGGAGGGGATCGCCATCGAGGCGCTCTATCCCCACACACTGTTGCCTATGCCCGATGAGGCCGTCAGGAAATTCCTGAAGGGCAAGCGTGCCATCCTGGTGCCGGAGTTGAACTTCTCCTCGCAGTTCGCGCGCATGATCGAGCACCGTTACTACAAGACGTTGGAGGCGAACAGCACTTATATCCACCAGCTGGGCAAGGAGCAGGGCATTCCATTGAAGATCGGCGAGATCTATGACGCTGTGCTCGACATGATCGTGGAGGAGCACGAGCGCTGGATGACGTCGGAACAGAATCTGGTTGAAACGTACGAGGTCGCAGAAAAGTTGCTCGCGACCCGTGAGCAGGGAGGTGAAGCGTGAGTAAGCGCAGAGCGAACATGTACAAGAGCACGGTTCCCCCCATCTGGTGCCCCGGATGCGGTGACTACGCGGTGCTCAGTGGGCTGATGCGCGCCTTCGCCAACGTGGACGTGGCGCCCAAGGATACGGTCGTGGCGTCCGGCATCGGCTGTTCCAGCCGCTTCCCGGCCTTCCTCAAGACCTACGGCTTCCACGGCGTCCACGGGCGGCCCTTGCCGTTGGCGACAGGAATCAAGCTGGGCAACCCGAAGCTGACGGTGGTGGCGGTGGGCGGTGACGGCGACGGCTTCAGCATCGGCGGGGGACACATCCCCCACGCCGCGCGCCGTAACGTCGGTCTGCCCTACATCGTCATGGACAACAGTATCTACGGCATGACCAAGGGCCAGCCTTCGCCCACGACGCCCCAGGGCACCCGGCGCAAGGCGTCGCCCTACGGCACGCTGGAAGCGCCGCTCAACCCGCTGGCGATGGTGCTCGCCTACGAGGCGACCTTCGTGGCGCGCGTCTTCTCGGGCGCGGTCAAGCAGCTGATCTCGGTCTTCACCGAGGCGCTGCGCCATCCCGGCTTCGCCTTCGTGCAGGTGCTCTCGCCGTGCGTTACCTTCCACGACAGCTACGCTCACTACCGGGAGCTCACTCAGCCGCTGCCCGAGGATTATGATCCCACAGATCTGCTGGGGGCTATGCGGCTCGCGCAGAGCACCAACCCGCTCTACCTGGGTATCTTCCGGCAGGTGACGGACCGTCCGGAGTACAGCGCCGCCGTCGCCGAGATTCAGGATGCGGCCCCGGCGTTGACCGTCGACGAAGTGATGGTGAAGTACAAGCGGTAAGTTTGATCGATTTTTCATAGGCCTCGGGTCGATCCTTCTGGATCGTGCCCGGGCCTTTTGTTCAAAGGGGGAGAGATGCAGCGATTTCGCCTGGTGGCGACGGATATTGACGGCACGCTGGCTGACAGCGTGGGGGAACTCTCGGCGCGCACCGTGAACGTGCTCCAGCGTCTCCTCGACGACGGCGTGCCGGTGACGCTGGTGACCGGGCTTAATCCCTGGCCCGTGCGCCGCTACGTGGCGCAGGTCGGTCACGGCGTTCGCGCCATCAGCCTCAACGGGATCTTCCTGTTGGAGGACGCGGCGGTGCACGCAGGTAAATTCCTCGCGCCGGCGTTGGCCCGGCGCGCGGCGACGCTCATCGCCGAGGCAGGCTACGTCCCGCAAGTCTATGGGCAGGATCTGACCACGCGGTACCTTCCCGTGGCGGCGGGGATGTCGGTGATGAAGGCGTTGATGGCCGCGCGCCCTTACCAACCCTACGCTCCGGTCTCGACGGTGGACGCGTTGTTCGCGGTCACGCCGGCGCAGGTCGCCCTCTGTGATACGGAACCGCGCGCCCGTGAGATCTACGGCTTGCTGCAGGAGGCGCTGGGTGAGGACGTCTATCTCGTCCTGCAGCCCGGTGAACGGAGCTGGGTCGAGGTCAATCACCCCGAGGCGCGCAAGGACACCGCGCTGCTGCAGCTGGCGCAGCGGCTGGATGTCGCTCTCGAGAAGATCGTCTACTTCGGCGACAGTCTCAACGACCGCGTCGTCTTCGAGCGGCTGCCGCACTGCGTGGCGGTGGGCAACGCGCGCCCGGAAATCAAGCGCCTGGCGTGGCGCGTCGCCCCCTCGAATGACGAGGACGGCGTCGCCCAGACGCTGGAGGAACTGTTTGACTGATTTTTCGAGAGGGTTACCTTGAGGATGCTATCTGTCTTCCTGTGAAGGCGCTTCTGGATTTCGCCTGGTACGTACCGTCTTCTGCAACCTGGGTCTCTGGGATTTCGCCGGGTGGCCCAAAAACGATCTTAGATTTTTACCACGGATGGCACATGTCCACTGATTTTTCATTTTCTGTGTGAATCTGTGAAATCCGTGGTTAAGTTTTCGGGCTGATCCTGCGAAGTCCACAAGAGTCTGCAACCTTAACTTCTTAGCGCTTGCTGTTTTGGCTCTACTGAAATAACTAAATGTCTCACCACAGAGACACGAAGGGCACAGAGAAAATAAGAGTTTACTTAGATAAAATTCACCCAAGACGCTTATTTTGTGAATTTTTCTCAATACCTTTTTAAGCAGTAGCGCAAAAGTAACCCCGTTGGGGCTCGGGCGGGAAATCTGGTGCTCTGGTGGGAGGTGCTTACTTAAGGTAGTATCACCACTCAGGCTAACTTGCCAAAGCCCCGGCTGCGTGCGCTCGTTGGTCACGGGGTTACTTTAGCAAAACTGCCTTTTTAATATTACCCTTGGTGTTCTCTGTGTCTCAGTGGTTCAGATGCTTTTTTCAGCGGAGTCTGTTTTTACCTCTGTGATCTCCGCGGTGAGATGTAGGCAATCACGTAGGCAATCACGTAGGCAATCACGTAGGCAATCACGTAGGCAATCACGTAGGCAATCACTACCTTCGGACCAGGCGAGAGCATAGAGCCCCGGGAGTTTTTCGCTCCCGGGGCTTGGGTTATCTGATAGCTGTTCTCACTACACCTGGCGCAACTTGGCGCCGACAGCCTTCTCCAGGTGTTTGAGGATGCGCTTCCGCAACTTCGCGATATCCTTCTCGCTCATGGTGCGATCCGGCGCCTGGTAGGTCAGGGAGAAGGCCATGCTCTTCTTGCCCTCGGCGATCTGCCGACCGCGGTAGATGTCGAAGAGGATTGCTTCCTTGACCAGCGGCTCGCCCGCTTCCAGGATGGCGCGCTGCACCTCCAGCGCCGGCACCTCCTCATCGACGACCAGGGCCAGGTCCTGGCGGACGGGAGCGAAGGTGGAGACGACGCCGACCTGTTTCTGCGCTTCGGCGGCGCGCGCGGCGTCGAGCAGCAGCTCGAGATCCCACTCCATCAGCACGACGGGCTGCTCGGGCAGGTCGAAGGTCTCCCGCACCAGGGGATGCAGCTCACCGACGACGCCCAGCGTCTTGCCACCCAACGTCACCTCGGCGCTGCGTCCCGGGTGGAGTGAGGGATGGCTGGCGCGCGCCCACGTCACGGTGTCCAGCAGGTCGAGTCGGCGCAGCAGCGCCTCGACGAGGCCCTTGAGGTCGAAGTAGTCCAGGGGCTCGCGGTCGGTGCCCTCGTACCAGCGCCCCTGTCGCGGCCCGGTCAGGAGGATGCCGACGCGGCGCGGTTCCGCCACGCCCGTCTCGGCCCGCTCGGGATCGGGGTCGCCGACGCCGTAGTAGATGCGCCCGACCTCGAAGATGGCGATGCGCTCCAGGAAGCGCAGGTTGTCCCACGCGGTGTGGAGCAGTCCCGGCAGCAGCGTCCGCCGCATGCGTGAGCGCTCCGGCGAGAGCGGGTTGCGCAGCGTGACGGGCTCGCCCGGCAGGGGCAGGGACGCCTCCGGCTCGGGGTGGAGCCGCTCCTCGTCCTCCGGGTCGATGAGGGAGTAGGTGATGACCTCGTCCAGTCCCAGGCCGACGAGGATGTCGCGCACGCGCGCGGCGCCTTCGAGTGCCTCGTTGGCGCGCAGCGGCGGCAGCTCTTCCTCGATCAGGGTGTGGGGGAAGCGGTCGTAGCCCCAGATGCGCCCGATCTCCTCGACCAGGTCGACGGGCCGTGTGACGTCCAGGCGGTAGGTCGGCACGGTGATCTTCCAGGCGATCTCACCGTCGGCGTCGGGATGGGTCTCCTCGACGTGGAACTCCAACGCGGTCAGGATGCGCTCCTGCTCGTCGTGGGGGATCGCGACGCCCAGGATGCGGTCGGCCAACGCCGGCGTGTAGCCGATGGTGGCGCGCTCGGGCTTGCCGGGGTAGACGTCGCCCACAGCGGTGACCACCTCACCGTCGGCCAGCTCGGCCATCATCTCGGCAGCGCGCGCTGCCGCGGGCAGCGCCAGCTCTGGATCCACCCGCTTGCCGAAGCGGGACGCGGCCTCGGTGTGCATCTTGAGCTGCTGCGCGGTCCGGCGGACGTTGATGAAGTTAAAGCTGGCGGCTTCCAGCAGGACGTTGTTCGTCGTCTCGGCGACCTCGCTCTCCAGCCCGCCCATGACGCCCGCGATGCCGATGGGCCCGCTGCCGTCGGTGATCAGCAGCATCTCGTCGTCGAAGGTGCGCTCGACCTCGTCCAGGGTCTGCATCTGCTCGCCCTGCTCGGCGCGGCGTACGATGATCGCCGGGGTCTCTTCGCCCTCGCGCGGCGCCAGCACCGCGTAGTCAAAGGCGTGGAGCGGCTCGCCCAGCTCCAGCATCACGTAGTTGGTGATGTCGACCAGGTTGTTGATGGGGCGGACGCCCGCGCGGCGCAGCCGCGTCTGCATCCAGAAGGGGGAGGGGCGTACTTCGACGTCCCGGATCATGGTGGCGGTGTAGCGCGCGCAGAGGTCGGGGTCGGCGACTTCTAGCTCCAGGAAGTCCGGGTTCTCGGTCGTGGTCACCTCGAGGCGCGCCGCGGCCTCCAGCGGATAGCGGTTGAGGGGACGATCCAGCAGCGCGGCGACCTCCCGCGCGATGCCGTAGATCGACTGCAGGTGGCCGAAGGGGCCCTTGATGTCGAAATCGAGGATGTAGTCGCCCAGCACCTGCACCAGGGGGACGCCGGTCGGTGTCTCCTCGGGCAGGTAGATGATGTCGGTCTGTTCTTCAGCCAGGCCCAGCTCTTTCTCGGAGCAGACCATGGCCCGTGAGGGGATGCCCCGGATCTTGGCTTTCTTGAGCGTGGCCTTCTCCCAGCCCTCAACGTGCCCGTCGTAGAGCGTGGCGCCTTCCCAGGCGAAGGCGACCTTGAGGTGCAGCTCCTCCTCGCCCAGGTAGTCGAAGAGGCTGGGCGCGCCGGTGACGACGATCTCGTGCTCGTCGCCGCCGTAGTCGACTTCGGCCAAGACCAGCCGGTCGGCGTTGGGGTGGGGGCGCACGGCGATGACCTCGGCGGTCAAGATCTTGTCGGGGTCCCAGGGGAGTTCCGCTTCGGGATGCCCGATGGCTTCGATGGTCTCCACCTCGAGCCCGGCCAGATCCAGGCGCTGGCGCAGCTCGCGGATGGGGATGTCGGTGACGTCTACGTATTCACTTAACCACGAAATGGGTACTTTCATGATGCCTCCTTGTTATTTTTCAGCGGATTAGCGGGTCAGCGGGTTAGCGTCGTAGCGGTTCAGTTGTATTTGCGGCCGGATTTCATCTGTTGGGTCAGGCTGTTGATTAAGCCCTGCAGCGTTTTGCCGGTTTCGTTACATTGCGCGATGGCCTCTTGTTGCTGTTGCTCTGGGAGATACTTTAGTCTTCCCGCCAGATGAACGTAATACTGGACTTCGCTTAGCGAGCCGCGCGCCATGTAAAGAAAGCGACGGAAATCCTTCAGTGTGTGGCGCCCGCTGCCCTCCGCGATGTTGGCGGCGACGGAAACCGCCGCCCGGCGCAGCTGAGAGATCAGCCCAAATTTCTCTGTGGATGGAAAATGCTTCGTCGCGCGATAGACGGTGACCGCCAGATCGTCCGCCTTCTGCCAGGCGAGCAACTTCCTGAAATCCCGCATCCTTCCTCCACTCAGTTAAAACTCTGGACCGCTGATACGCTACGCTGCTATTTCGCTGAATCGCTACACCGCTATCCTAGAACTGTCGTAAGAACCGCAGGTCGTTGCCATAGAAGAGCCGGATGTCCTCGACGCCGTACTTCATCATCGCGGGACGTTCGACGCCGGGACCGAAGGCGAAGCCGCTCCACTCGTCGGGATCGTAGCCGCCGTTCTCCAGCACG